>DYBS01000109.1:0-3711 GCA_019418525.1 Clostridiales bacterium | reverse complement strand
GCCTGGAGGTCAAGGACCGCCTGCTGGTGGATGAGAAGAAGATCAAGGCCGCCGGCGCCGCCGGTGTGGTCCGCCCGGGCAAGACCAGTGTTCAGGTCATCATCGGGCCCAAGGTCCAGTTCGTGGCCGACGAGTTCAAGAAGCTGGTCCACTAAAATCCTACATGGTGCGCAGGCCGGGGCCCAAGGCCTGACGCGAAAGCGGGCCGCAGAGAGAAGCTTCTCTCTGCGGCCCGCGCTTTTTTTATTGTCCCAGCAGCTTCAGCAGCTCCTCCTCGCTGAGGACGGGGATGCCCAGGTCGTTGGCCTTTTTCAGCTTGGACCCGGCGGCCTCCCCCGCCACCACGTAGCTGGTCTTTTTGGACACCGAGCCGCTCACCTTGCCTCCCTGGGCTTCGATGAGGGCGGCGGCCTCCTTCCGGTCCATGGTGGGCAGCGTCCCGGTGAGGACGAAGGTCTTGCCCGCCAGGGCGTCCCCCACCGGTTCCTCGGTGCTGTCGAAGGACACACCGGCCTCCCGCAGGGTCTCGATCAAATGGCGACTCTGGGGGTTCTGGAACCAGTCCAGGAGGCTCTTGGCCGTGATGGCCCCGATGTCGGGCACGGCGGTAAGCTCCTCCTCGGTGGCGGCCATCAGGGCGTCCAGGGTGCCGAACCGGGCGGCCAACACCTTGCCCGCCTTCTGTCCCACCTGCCGGATGCCGAAGGCGAAGAGCAGCCGCCCCAGCCCCGCCGACTTGGACTTCTCAATGGCGGCCATCAGGTTCTCGGCGCTCTTCTGCCCCATCCGGTCCAGAGCCGCCACGCTCTGGGGCTCCAGGTGGTAGAGGTCGCCGGGGCCCTTCACCAGCCCCGCCCCCACCAGGGCCTCCACCACGGCAGGACCCAGGTGCTCAATGTCCATGGCGTCGCGGCTGGCGAAGTGGACCAGGTGGCGTAGCCGCTGGGCCGGGCACTCCGCGCCGGTACAGCGCACATGGGCTCCGTCCTCATCCCGCTCCACCGGCGCGCCGCACACCGGGCACTCCTTAGGCAGGAAATAGGGTTCCGTTCCCTCCGGCCGCTTCTCCTTCAAAACAGAGACAATCTCGGGGATGATCTCCCCCGCCTTCTGCACCAACACCGTGTCCCCGATGCGGATGTCTTTTTCCGTAATGAAATCCTGGTTGTGGAGGGTGGCGTTGGTGACGGTGGTGCCCGCCAGACGCACCGGCTCCACCACCGCCTTGGGGGTGAGTACGCCGGTGCGTCCCACCTGGACCACGATGTCCACCACCCGACTGGGCTTCTGCTCGGGGGGATATTTATAGGCCGCCGCCCAACGTGGGAACTTGGCGGTGGAGCCCAGAGTCTCCCGGTCGGAGAGGTCGTTCACCTTCACCACCGCGCCGTCGATGTCGAAGGGATAGCTCTCCCGCTCGTCGCCCATGCGCTGGATGATGGTCCCCGCTGCGGCAATGTCGGCGCAGGTCTCATGGGGGATCACTTTGAAGCGCTGGCTCTCCAGATACTCCAGGGTCTCGCTGTGGGTGGTAAAGGTCTTGCCCTCTGCCCACTGGATATTGAATACCCGGATGTCCAGCTTGCGGCTGGCCGCCACCTTGGGGTCGTGCTGGCGCAGGGACCCGGCAGCAGCGTTGCGGGGGTTGGCAAAGAGGGGCTTCCCCTGGAGCTCCAGGGCCTCGTTCAGTTCCTCAAAGACCTGCCGGGGCATGAACACCTCGCCCCGGACGATGAGGGACGGCAGGGCCTCCGGCAGGCGCAGAGGGATCGACCGGATGGTACGCAGATTTTCGGTGACATCCTCTCCCACCTGGCCGTCGCCCCGGGTGGCCCCCCGGACAAAGACGCCGTTTTCATACTCCAGGGCCACCGAGAGACCATCCACCTTGGGCTCCACGTCGTACTCCACGCCGTGGGCGAGGGTCTCCCCCACCCGCTGGCCGAACTCCCCCAGCTCCTCCAGGGAAAACACATCCTGCAAACTCTCCAGAGGCACCCGGTGGACCACCTCGGCAAAGCCGTCGGCCACCTTGCCGCCCACCCGTTGGGTGGGCGAGTCGGGGGTCACCCAGTCGGGATGGGCGGCCTCCAGCTCCTCCAGGCGGCGGAGCTTGTGGTCAAAATCGTAGTCGCTCATGCTGGGGGTGTCCAGCACGTAGTATTCATAGTTGGCCTGCTCCAGCTCGCGCCGGAGGGCCTCCACTTCCTGTCTCTCGTCCATTGGGACCTCCATACATGGTGTCAAAGGGTTCTCTCATGGTGTCAGGCTCAGGTAGGTCTGGGGCACCTCCCCCACCACCACGATCTCGCTGACCGGCAGGGAGATTTCGACGTTCTCCACGGTGGTGCCGCCGGGCAGCAGCAGCGTCACCTCCACGCCCACCTCCAGGGTGACCCGGTGGAGGGTCTGATTGACCCCGGCGGCCTGGAAGGAACTGCGAAACTCCGCGGAGGGGATACTCACCGCCAGCACCTCCACGCCAAGGGACGGGCCCCGGTTGGAGAGCAGGCTCCAGCCGGTGAGGCTGCCCAGGGGAATGGACAGCTCCTTGCTGTCAAGGGATTCCACTTGCCGGGCGATCCGCTCCAAAAGCGCAGTGCGCAGGGCGCTGAGCTTGGCGGAGTCGGCCTCCAGAGTGGCCACCGCCCCGTCCGGGCCGGTCCCCACGGTGTATAGCTCCCGGCACAGGTCCGGCTCCTCGGCCAGAAGCTGCCCAAAGGCCTCCTCGGCCGCTTTGCGCACCGCCTGCTCCACCTGGGCGGCGGCCAGATCGGCCAGGGTGGGCTGGATCGCGCTCTCCAACCACGCTAAGAGCAACAGTGCCGCCGCCACTCCCAGCAGGGCCGGAAGAATGGTAAAGCCTTTTTGCTTGTCAGAACTTTGCCGGAGTCGCCGGGGCCACACCCGGCGCAGCCATCGCGCCACAGGCCCTCACCTCCCGGGAGAGCCTATGCGCAAAGAAGGGCGGATTATGCCTGCCGCAGCAGCTCCTCCACGGCCAGCATCACGCCGGCCTTGCCGCTCTCGTAGGTAAGGCCGCCCTGAAGGTAGGCGGTGTAGGGCTCCCTCATGGGGGCGTCGCAGGAGAGCTCGATGGACGCACCCTGGATGAAAGCGCCCGCCGCCATGATGACCGGGCAGTCGTAGCCCGGCATGTCCCAGGGCTCCGGGGTAACAAAGGAGTCCACCGGCGCGCCGAACTGGATGCCCTTGCAGAACTTCTTGAGGGGCTCGGGGGAGCCGAAGTGGATCATCTGGATGATGTCGTGGCGCACCTGGTCGGAGGTGGGCTCGGTCTTATAGCCCAGTTCCTCCATGACCTTGGCGGCGAACACGGCGGTCTTGACCGCCTGGGCCACCGTGTGGGGGGCCAGGAAGAGACCCTGGTAGAGCAGGCGGTTGTTGCCCAGGGTGGAGCCGCACTCCCGGCCGATGCCGGGCACGGTCATCCGGGCCGCCGCGCCCTCGATGAGGTCCTTCCGCCCGGCGATATAGCCGCCGGTGGGGGCCAGGCCGCCGCCCGGGTTTTTGATGAGGGAACCCACCACCAGGTCGGCTCCCACTTCGGTGGGCTCCTTCTCCTCCACGAACTCGCCGTAGCAGTTGTCCACCAGGATGGCGGCACCCGGGTTGTTGGCCTTCACCACGGCGCACAGGGCCCCGATCTCGTCCACGGACAGGGACGAACGGGTGGAGTAGCCCTTGGAG
>DYBS01000108.1 GCA_019418525.1 Clostridiales bacterium | reverse complement strand
CTCCTTGCACTCGTGGTGGTCGGTGATGACCAGGTCCAGACCCAGCGCGGCGGCGTAGTCGGTCTCCTCCACGGCGGTGATGCCGCAGTCCACCGTAATGACCAGGGTGACCCCCTGCTCCGCCAGGGCGTCCAGAGCGCCCCGGTTGACGCCGTAGCCCTCCTCCATGCGGTCGGGGATGTGGGGTACCACTTGGCAGCCCTTGCTGCGCAGATAGCTGGTGAGCAGACAGGTGGAGGTGATGCCGTCCACGTCGTAGTCGCCGTAGACCGACACCCGCTCGCCGGTGTCCAGGGCCCGGCGGATACGCGCCACGGCCCTGTCCATGTCCTTCAGGAGAAAGGGGTCGCCCAGCCGATCCAAACCGGAGGAGAGGAAGGCCCGGGCCTTGTCCGGGCAGTCCACCCCCCGGGAGGACAGCACCAGCGCCGGGAGGGCGGGCACACCGGCGCGCTCCAGTGCGGCACGGCCGGCCGGATCGTCCGCCGGCCGGTTCCACTGCTGATATTTCACCACTCCCGCCTCCCTTCTCGCTGGAAAATCAGAATTACTCTTTATTATACCAAATGTGTATAGAAGATACAAGCAGACGACCGGGGTATATTCCGCCTAATTTTTGCTCAAAACCGGGGCGCGGCGCCCCTCTGTTGGGAATTCCGATTGACGCAAATTGAGAAACCGACTATAATGAGGAACTGAACCATTCCCATACTGTACAGCCCCGAAAGAAGGAAAAGAGGGTGGCTATGAAAACGCTGGTCCTGGAGAAAAAAGCCCTGAAACACAACATCGCCGTGGTGCGGGAAAAGGCCGGACCGGCGGCCATCTACGGGGTGCTCACCGGGGACGGCGGCGGTGCCGGAACGGTGGAGCTGGCCCGGCTTCTCCGGGAGGAGGGCATCGGCCGCTTCGCCGTCAGCGAGCTTGCCGACGCCCGGGCCCTGCGCAAGGCGGGGCTGGTGGACGAGGAGATCCTGATGCTCCGCGCCACCACGGACCGGGAGGAGCTGGACGAGCTCATCGACCTGGACGTGGTGTGTACCGTCAGCTCGGTGGACACCGCCCTGGCCCTGGACAGCGCCGCCAAGGAGCGCTCCACCGTGGCCGAGGCCCACATCCAGGTGGACACCGGTCTGGGCTTCGGGGGCTTTCTGGCCGAGGAGCCGGAGAAGATCATCCAGGTGTACCGCAACCTGACCAACGTGGCCGTGTCCGGTATGTTCACCCAGATCCGCTCGGTCCACGCCGACGGCCGAGATGCCGCCGCCGAGCTGCGGACCTTTGAGGGGGCGCTGAAGGCGGTGCGGGATGCCGGATTTGAGACCGGCATCGTCCACGCCGCCGGGTCCTACGCCCTGCTCCACTATGAATTTGCCCGCATGGACGCGGTGCGGGCCGGCTCGGTGGTGCTGGGCCGGTGCCGCCGCCAGCGGGGAGACGATCTGGTCCGGGTGGGCTACGGCGAGGCCGCCATCCAGGAGACCCGGTGGCTCCCCAAGGGCCACACTGTGGGGGCCGGGGGGAGCCTCATCCATCTGCGCCGCCCCACCCGGGTGGCGGTGCTGCCGGTGGGGTACCAGAACGGCTTCGGCGTCAGCCGTCTCCGGGAGACCGGGCTGCTGGCCACCCTGCGCCGGTGGTGGCGCGCCCACCACCTGACGGTCCGGGTGGCCGGGCAGAAGGCCCGGGTGCTGGGCGGCATCGGCGCGGTGGAGACCCTGCTGGATGTGACCGACCTGAAGTGTTCCGTTGGAGATCCGGTGCGCTTTGATATCGACCCGCTGTATGCCAAGGGCATGACGCGGGAATACCGTGAATAAGAAAGGGGAGTCCCCATGCGAGCCGTGGTGACGAGAGTGAAAGAGGCCCGGGTGGAGATCGGCGGCAAGGTCAACGGCGCCATCTCCCAGGGCTTTCTGGTCCTGCTGGGGGTGGGCCCCGGCGATACCAAGGCCCAGGCCGAGAAGCTGTGCGACAAGATCTGCGGCTTGCGGGTCTTTGAGGATGAGAACGGCAAGATGAACCGCAATCTGGAGGCGGTGGGGGGAAGTTTACTGGTGATCTCCCAGTTCACCCTCTACGCCGACACCAAGAGCCGCCGCCCCAGCTTCTCCGGCGCGGCCAAGCCGGATGTGGCCAAGCCCCTCTACGAGTATTTCATGGACCAGTGCGCCGGGCGCGGCTTCCACGTGGAACACGGGGAATTCGGCGCAGATATGCAGGTATTTTCTCAAAATGACGGGCCGGTGACCATTCTCTTCGACACCGACCAGATGTAAGCTGTCGGTCCGCGCCGAACCGCGCCAAGTGGCGCGTCCCAAGCGTTTTGGCGCAGCCAAAACCTTGATGCCGGGCGGATTTACTCCGCCCGAGCAGATGAAAGGGAAGGGGTCCCCGCAGGGCGAAGCCCTGTGGGGCGCGGATATGCAGGTATTTTCTCAAAATGACGGGCCGGTGACGATCCTCTTCGACACCGACCAGATGTAATCTATGAGGTGATTTCCATGGTGATCAAGACCATTCTGCTGCCCTCCGTGGCCACCAACTGCTATGTGGTGGCCGACGAGAACACCAAACACTGCGCCATCATCGACCCCGGCGCCGCCGATGCCCGCATTTTGGACACCGTGCGCAGCGAGGGCTGGGAGGTGCAGTATATCCTCCTGACCCACGCCCACTACGACCACACCCGGGGCATCCCCTCTCTGCGGCCGGAGCTGCCCGGGGTGCCGGTGTACGTCCACCCCGCCGACTCCAAGATGTCCAAACCCTTCTTCTTCATCGAGGAGATGGGGGAGCTCACCTTCTACGAGGACGGGGACCATGTGAACATGGGCGACGTGGACTTCGAGGTTATCCATACCCCCGGCCACACCTCCGGATCGGTGGTGCTGCGGGCGGGCAATACCCTCTTCACCGGCGACACCCTCTTCAAGGGCTCCATGGGCCGCACCGACCTGCCCGGCGGCAGCTATGAGGATATGAAGGCCTCCCTCAAGCGCCTGGGCGCGCTGGAAGGGGACCTGACCGTACTGCCCGGCCACATGGACCCCTCCACCCTGGACCACGAGCGGAAGTATAATTTCTACCTGAAGGAAGCGCTGGAGAGCAAATGAGACTGGAATTCCGGGGCCACGACTACAAATATGCCGCCGAGCAGATGATGCTTACCCTCTTCCCCGAGGAGCGCCCCCAGTACGACCTCCCCCTCACCGGGGAGGAGAATGGGGTGTGCCTCACCCTGACGGAGGGGGAGGGAACCCTGGACGCCCGGGCGGAGCTGACCTGGAACGGGAAGCACACCACCGGAACTGCGGAGGTCCCCGCCGTCCCGGCGGAAAATTCCCTCCTGCGGGACCGGGCCTGCCAGAAAGTGCTGAAGCTGGCCTTTTACCGGGCGGGCGTGGAGGCGCTGGGGCATGAGCCCCCCTGGGGGGCCCTCACCGGGGTGCGCCCGGTGAAGATCCCCACCCGGGCCATGGAGCGGGGGGCCACCCCCGACGAGGCCCGGCGGGAGCTGGAGGAGGTCTACCGGGTCTCCCCCGGCCGGGCGGAGCTGGCCATGGACTGCGCCAAAGCCAGCCTGGCCGCCAAGCGGAGTTTACGAGAGGACGAGGTGTCCCTCTACATCGGCATCCCCTTCTGTCCCACCCGCTGCGCCTACTGCTCCTTTGTCTCGGCCGACGTGGGCCGGGCGCTGAAGCTGCTGCCCCCCTTCCTGGAGGTGCTCCTTCAGGAGGTGGACGCCGCCGCCGCGGAGCTCAAGCGGGCGGGCTATGTGGTGCGCTCCCTCTATGTGGGGGGCGGCACCCCCACCACCCTGAGCGCGGAACAGCTCAATGTCCTGCTGGGGCGGGTGGGAGAGCAGTTCGACCTCTCCCGCTGCACCGAGTACACCGTGGAGGCCGGACGGCCCGACACCATCACGGCCGAAAAACTGGCCGCTATTCGGAAAAACGGCGTGCAGCGGGTGTCGGTGAACCCCCAGACCATGCAAGACCACGTGCTCGCCGCCATGGGCCGGGCCCACACCGCCGCCGATATTTTGCGTGCTTTTGAGCTGGTCCGGGCTTCCGGCATCCCCTGCGTCAATATGGATCTCATCGCCGGGCTCCCCCAGGACACCCCGGCGGGCTTCCGCTCCTCCCTGGACCAGGTGCTGGCCCTGGAGCCGGAAAACGTGACGGTCCACACCCTGGCCCTGAAAAAGGGCTCCCGCCTCATGGGGGACGGCTCCGGGGAGGGCCCGGTGCTGCCCACGGCGGAGGAGGTGGACCAGATGCTGTCCTACGCCTGGTCCGCCCTGCGGACCCACGGGCAGATCCCCTATTACCTCTACCGGCAGAAGTATATGTCCGGCTCCTTTGAAAATGTGGGCTGGACCAAGCCGGGCTGGGAGAGCCTCTACAATATCTGCATGATGGAAGAGCTCCATACCATACTATCTCTGGGGGGCGGCGGGGTCACCAAGCTGGTGAACCCCCGCACCGGACGCATCGAGCGCATTGCCAACCCCAAATATCCCCACGAGTATGTGGAAAGCCTGGAAAAGCTGCGCACCGGCAAGCGCCAGGCCGCCGATTTCCTCCTTTCCCTGCGGGAGGAGCGGCCGAAAACCTGAAAGGAGACAACATGGCCTACCAACTGGAAGAGATCAACCGTAAGGTCCACGACGACCCCAAGGCCTTTCTGGCCGAGTGCGACGGGGTCTATCAGAGCCGCATTGAGAAGGCGGTGGACCGCATCAAGGCCCGGATGAGCGAGAGCCCCATCGTGCTTCTGTCCGGACCGTCCGGCTCCGGCAAGACCACCACCGCCCTCAAGCTGGAGGAGGAGCTGGAGCGCCGGGGGATCACCTCCCACACGATTTCGCTGGACAACTACTTCAAGACCCTGGACCGGAAGACCGCGCCCCGTACCCCTGAGGGGGAGATCGACTTCGAGTCCCCCAAACTCCTGGACATGGACCTGCTGGACGAGACCTTTACGAAGCTCTCCCGGTGGGAGGAAGTGATTATCCCCAAGTTCGAGTTCTCCCGCCAGATGCGCAACGACGCCCGGGGCTGGCCCCTGCGGCTGGAGAAAAACGAGATCGCCATTTTTGAGGGCATCCACGCCCTCAACGACGACATCGCCGGGCGGCACCCGGAGGCCACCACCCTCTATATTTCGGCCCGCTCCAATATCCTGGAGGGGGAGGAGGTCCGCTTTAAGGGCACCTGGATGCGCCTCACCCGCCGGGCGGTGCGGGACCTGAACTTCCGGGGCACCGACCTCACCGAGACCATGTCCATGTGGCACAACGTCCGCCGGGGAGAGAAGCTCTACATCTCCCCCTTCAAGAACCGGGCCCACATTATCCTGGACTCCTCCCTGCGCTATGAGGTGCCGGTGTTCACCCACTACGCCCAGCAGCTGCGCCAGGCCCTGGAGGGTCTGGACTCCGCCAACCCCCGCTTCCGGGAGCTCCACGATCTGGTGGACGCCTTCCGGTGGTTCGAGCCCCTGGACAGCGCCCTGGTGGCCCCTCAGTCCCTCATCCGGGAGTTCATCGGCGGCGGCACCTACAAGTACAAGTAAGACGGAGGAGCCTTTCGCCCCTCCGCTTTGGAGAAAACAGAAAGAAGGAAACAAGCATGTCTGAGTGTACCCATGATTGCTCCACCTGCGGCCAGAGCTGCGGGGAGCGCACCGAGCCCCAGAGCTTTGAGGCCAAGCCCCACGAGCTGTCCCATATCAAGAAGGTCATCGCCGTCGTCAGCGGAAAGGGCGGCGTGGGCAAGAGCCTGGTGACCTCCTCTCTGGCCACCGCCATGCACAAGCGGGGCAAAAAGGTCGGAATCCTGGACGCCGACATCACCGGCCCCTCCATCCCCAAGGCCTTCGGCATCCACGAGCGGGCCCTGGGCAGCGAGCTGGGCATCTACCCTGTGGAGTCCAAGGGCGGTATCCCCGTCATGAGCCTGAACGTCCTCACCGACAATGAGACCGACCCCGTCATCTGGCGCGGCCCGGTCATCGCCGGCGCGGTGAAGCAGTTCTGGACCGACGTCATCTGGGGCGACGTGGACTATCTCTTCGTGGATATGCCTCCCGGAACCGGCGACGTGCCCCTGACCGTGTTCCAGTCCCTGCCGGTGGACGGCATCGTGGTGGTCACCTCCCCCCAGGACCTGGTGAGCATGATCGTCACCAAGGCGGTGAAGATGGCCGAGATGATGCACATCCCCGTCCTGGGCCTGGTGGAGAATTACAGCTACTTCAAGTGCCCCGACTGCGGCAAGGAGCACCACATCTTCGGCGAGAGCCACATCGACGAGGTGGCCCAGGCCCACGGCTTGAAGGTGCTGGCCCGTCTGCCCATCGACCCCGGCCTGGCCGCCGCCTGCGACCGCGGCGAGATCGAGACCTACGAGCCCAACTACCTGACCGGTGTGGCTGAAGCCCTGGACAAGTAAGCGTATGAAGAACTTTCAAAACTTTACCCCGGAGAAATACGCCAAGCCGCCCTATGAAGAGGTGGAGCCGGATATCTACCGCGCTCCCGATCCCTACGGTATTGTGAAGGGACCCATCTATGTGACCTCCCTCACCTTTGAACTGGAGCCGGAGTGCTACGGGGAGGAGGACGGTACCCCCCGGGCGATCCCCCAGGTGCCCATCGAGGGGATTCTGGATGAGTTCCGTGTGTCCGTGACAGATTTCTATGAAGAGCGCAATGCCGGGAGCGAGAAGATCTGCTACCAGGAGTTTGGCTCGCCCTGTCTGGAGGACATTCGGGCGCTGCGCACCCTCCTGGGAAAGCGGATGTACGCCGTGCCCTATGAGGAGGACGGAGAGGAATACTACGATATGGTGATCGAGCCATAAGAAAAGGAGCGTGTCGAAGTACCTCGACACGCTCCTTTTCTCGGATGATGGGAGAAAGGAGAACCAGTATGGGGAAGGCGGAACAGGAAGAAATGGCCAGACTGTTTGCGTGCTGTGCCCGGCGGGGGTGGCTGACAGAGCGCTGCCCCTCCACCATCACGGAGGAGGAGCTGGCGGAGTTTGAGGCGTGGTATGGGTACCGTCTGCCGGAGTGGTACCGGGCCTTTCTGCTCACCGAGCGGCTCCCCAGAGAGAGGCGGGAGTTTGAGATCAACGGTGTCATTGACCAGGGCGGCGAACGGAATATTCTCTGGCTGATGCTGTACCGGATCGATCAGATGGAGATGTTGGCGGAACAGGTAAAGCTCCTCTGGAGTATCGCGCCGGACTACGGCGCCACACAGGAACAGGTCCGCGCGCTGCTCCCCATTGGGG
>DYBS01000107.1 GCA_019418525.1 Clostridiales bacterium | reverse complement strand
AGCCTGTTGTACTGCCGGCAAAACCAGGTGGCCGAAGGCCGCCCACTTGGAGGGGTGTGGAGAGGGGAACGAGAAGTTCCCCTCTCCGCCTTTTCTTTCCCCGGTTTCTTTTCCGCGAAAAGAAATCGGGCTCCCGCCGAGTAGGCGCGCTCCCCCGACCTGGCCGGGTTTAATCCAAGTCCACCCGCACGCCACCCAGCAGCAGGTAGTCCAAATCTTCCAAGTCCACCGGCTCCTCCAGGGTCCAGCGGGTGTAAACGGTGTTCTCCCGCTCGTCCTTGGTGACGCACATCCCGATGAGCAGGGGCACCTGGTCGCCGTTCCGGTCAAAGAGCTGCACATCCGTCAGCCAGTCGCTGGGCACATACAGCCGCTTGTAGTGGACCAGCACGCTCATCTGGGAGACCTCTACTCGCTCCACCTCGAATTTGTCCAGGGTCTGATCCACTTCCACGACCTTTTTTTCCACCTGTTCTAGGGTGACCGGCACTTCCCACGTGCCCCGGACCGCCGTCTCCGGGCCGGAATATCCCCCGTCCACATAGAAGCTCTCAATGCCGTCCCAGGCCCCCCGGGTCACCCGGGGATAGGCCAGGTCCACGCCGTGCTCCAGCTCGGTGCGGATGCAGTCCTGCTCATAGTAGGTCTGATCCGGGTAGGCGTCGCTCTGAGGGACCACAAAGAGCCACTTGCCCGGCCGATACCCCTCCCCATAGTCCATGCGGATATGGAAGAGCCCGTCGGCGTCAAAGCCCATGGCCGAGAGGTACAGGCCCTCGGCGATCTCCTCCGGCTCATCGCCGGGCAGGAGCACGGTTGTACCGTTCGCCGTGGTGGTGGGGACAGTCTCTGCCCGCTCCGGGTGGGGGAGCTCTGTCTGCACCGTCCGGCCGGAGGCATCAAAGCCGGACACCGCCAGCGTCATGGGCTCGGAGGTGTCCACGCCCTCCAGACTGGCCTCCACCAGGAGCTGCTTCTCGTCCTCATCGTAGGACAGCACCTCGCAGCCCAGCGCCACACCGCACCCAACCCAGTCTCCCACCAACTGGGCGCTCACCCGGGTCTGGGCGCTGAGGCGCCCACCGGTGGTGTCGGTGGCGGTAAAGTACACCTTCGCCTCATAGCCGTCGCTGAGGCTTCCCACCAGGCGCACCTCCACGCCCTGGTCGATGGCGACCCCCTCCGCCGGGGCGGCCAGAGGCGCAAAGCCCCCCAGCCGTTCCTGGAGAACCTGCCATACAGTGGGACCCGCCGCCACGGCGGACAGGGCCAGCGCCGCGCACACCGCCGCGGCCAGCACCAGCTTCCGCCCAAAGCGGAGAGGATGGGTCCGGCGGTCGGGCGTTCCCGTGCGCATGGCTTCCTCCAGGCGCGCCATGGCCTCCGGGCTGGGGGAGATCCGATCCATCTCCCGTCTATAATCGCTGTGCATCCTGATCCTCCTCCATCAAAAACCGCCGCATTTGCGTCCGGGCCCGGTAGAGTCTCGATTTGATCGTTCCGGGGCGTTTGCCTAAGATCGCCGCGATCTCCTCCACGCTCAGCTCCTCATAGTAGTAGAGGTGTACCGCCGCGCGGTACTTGGGCGGCAGCGCCAGCACCGCCTCCACCACACCGCCGTGCTCCGGCTCCTGCGGAGCGGACAGTCCCTCCGACAGCGGCTCCTCCCGCTTCCGCCAGGGGGCGCGGAACAGATCGTTGGCGCAGTTGGCCGCCACCCGCAGGAGCCAGGCTTTCGCGTGCTCTTCATCGGAAAACGTGGGCCGGGCCCGCAGCAGGCGGAGAAAGACCTCCTGCATGATGTCCTCCGCATCGGTCCGGGAGCCTGTCCGGGCGTAGGCCAGGCGAAAGACCGCCGGGCCCAAGCGTCGCGCCAGCTCCTCCGGGTCGCTCCATTGTCTCTCCACGGCCATTCCCTCCTTTCTGCCCTTAACACGGGTGGGACAGGCGATTGGTTCCCAAGCATGGAGAAAATTTTCTCGGCGCGTTCGCCGCGCAGGCCGCCTATCCGGCGGGGACCCGATTTCTTTTTGCGAAAAAGAAACCGGGGAAAGAAAAAGCGGAGAGGGGAACTTCTCGTTCCCCTCTCCACTCCCCTCCAAGTGGGCGGCCTTCGGCCACCTGGTTTTGCCGGCAGTACAACACAAGCTGGGGCCCGGTTCAGGCCTTTACATCCCAGTGCAGCAGGCTCCACACCGCCAGCCCCAGCAGGAGGGCCAGCACAAAGAGCCAGTAGGGCCAGGCCCCCACTATGGCCTCCCAGGCGATCTGCTCCCGGAAGAGAATGGCCACCATATAGATCCCCCACAGGGTCCAGCCGCCCTTGCGGCCGAAGCGGAGGATTACCGCGCCGCCCAAAAAGCCCCCCACGATGCCCAGCGCCGCCGCCGCGATGAGGTAGGACACCCCCAGCTCATAGAGGGGGTCCCCCAGGACCTCCAGACCGGGGAAAAGTACCGGCATGGCCGTGTAGACATACCAGCGGTCCAGGAGGGTCAGCCCGGCGGAGAACCCCGCCAGTACCACCCAGGCCGCAACCAGATAAAACACCACCGCCCCCAGCGCCCGGCGGCGGGGCGTGCTGAAGGACACGGCCAGGGGGAAGGTGAAGAGCACGGCGGACAATCCGCCGCCCAGCCCCAGCAGGATGCAGGCCAGCAGCAGGAAGATGGGGAGAAACACAAAGGTGCTCTCCACCCCCAGCAGCCCCACGGCGGTGTTGATGAGCCCGCACAGGAGAAAAATGCCCAGGGGGATGAGGAAATAGAGCCGGAAATCGAACCGGTCACAGCGCAGGATACTGGTCATAGCATCACCTCACAACGGCCTGGCGGGTCTGCTGCACCTCCACGACGAGGCACAGCACCCCCAGAATCACAGAAACACTCAGCAGGATGGCGGGCAGGTCGCCCCACAGCCAGACCTGCTTGACGACTTGGACCAGGACGGCCAGACACATCAGGGCCGCAAAAGCCACGCCGTAGCAGGCTACGCCCAAAACCGCGTGCTCCCGCCGCAGCAGGCCCGCCGCGGAGGAGCACTCCCCCACCGCCAGCGTCACCAGCGGCAGGAGGGGCAGGGCAGCTGCCGGCATGAAGGGCTCCACCCCCTGCCACCCCAGCCACTGAGGCAGGAAGAGAAAGAGAGCGGTGAGGGTCCAGTTTACCAGCACGCTCAGCACCATCAGCACCTGATTGGCCCCGAAATAGGCCCGCCGGGTGCAGCCCATGGAGAGGGCCATGCTCAGATAGGCAGTGCCGCTGCCGAACTGGAAGATGGACAGGAATAGGGCAGGGACCAGGGGGAAAAGGTAGTAATAGGTGGTCAGAATTCCATCACTCCGGGTGCCGCCGGTGGCGGCATAGGCCATCATCACTCCGCCGTAGATCAAAAAGGACACCACCACCGGCCAGTGGCTCCGGATGAGAAAGCGCAGGGCATTTTTCATGGACGCTCCCCCCTCACGCCTGGGGGTGTTCCTGGCCGCAGAGGGCCACGAACACGTTCTGGAGGTTCAGCGGAGCCACGTCCACGTCGTAGGAAGAGAGCTCTGCCAGGGCCTCCTCCCCGCCCCGCACCGCCGCGGTCCGGCGGCGGCCCATGTCCTGGGTGCTGAGGACGTTGAGACCGGTACAGGCCCGGTCCACCTCTTCGGTAAGGCCGGAGACATAGCGGAACTGGTCCACCAGCTCGTCCACCGGGGCGTGCTCGATGATCTGCCCCCGATCCAGAAAGAGGACCTCCTCAAAGACGGCGGCGGCCTCCTCGATGATATGGGTGGACACCACAAAGGTCCGCTCGCTGCGGTTAAACTCCTCCAGCAGGAGCTGGTAAAAGCGCTCCCGCATCACCACATCCAGGCCGGACACCGGCTCATCCAGAATGGTGACGGGGGCCTTGCTGGCCAGGGCGATGAGGATGGTCACCATGGACCGCTGGCCCCGGGAGAGGGCGTAGATCTTCTTCTTGGGGTCCAGGTTGAACTCCTTCAGAAGTGTCTCGGCGTACTTCTGGTCCCAGTTGGGGAAAAAGACCATGGCCGCGTTGAGATAGTGGCCGATCTTCTGGCTGTTGCGGCTGCCCATGACGGTCTCGGGCAGTTCCCGGGAGAAGCAGATGCGTGCCAACGCCCGGCGGTTCTCCCACACCTTCTCCCCGCCGCAGGTCACCTCGCCGGACTGGAAGGTGTTCTGTCCGGTGAGACAGCCCAGCAGGGTGGTCTTGCCCGCGCCGTTGCGGCCGATGAGGCCGTAAATTTTCCCCGGCTCCAGGACCACGTCCAGGTCCCGCAGCACGTGGTTGTCGCCATAGGATTTGTTGAGCCCGGCGGCTCTCAGGGTGCACTCATTCATGGCTGTTCTCCTTCCTCCAGAGCTTTTTGTACCAGCTCCAACAGCTCCGCCCCGCTCAGGCCCAGGGAGGTACCCTCCCGGACCATGGGGGCCACATACCGCGCGGCAAAGGCCGCGCGCCGCTTCTCCTTCACTTTCTCCGCCGCTCCCGGCGCCACGAACATGCCCAGACCCCGGCGCTTGTAGAGGATGCCCTCCCCCACCAGGAGATTGAGGCCCTTTCCCGCCGTGGCCGGGTTGATGTTGTACGCCCGGGAGAGCTCGTTGGTGGAGGGCACCTGCTCCTCCTCCCGGTAGACGCCCCGGAGGATGTCGTCCTCCAGCATGGCGGCGATCTGCTGATAGATCAGGGACTGCTCATTCAAGGTCCCCCGCATGGCTCCGCCCCCTTGTTCATTGGTTCATTACTTGTGTAATTAACCATAGCACCTAACACCCAGTTTGTCAAGAGGGACAGCTCAGGATTGCTTTTCCTGGGAAAAATCGTTATACTAGAAATCGCCAACTTGAAAAAACTTGCCTCTGGCAAGGACGGAGGTGCAACTCAACTATGGATAAGATTCAGATGAAGACCCCCCTGGTGGAAATGGACGGCGACGAGATGACCCGTATCCTGTGGCAGGATATCAAGGACATCCTCCTCACCCCCTATATCGACCTGAAAACCGAATACTACGACCTGGGCCTTCCCGAGCGCGACAAGACCGGCGACCAGGTCACCGTGGACGCCGCCGAGGCCACCAAGAAGTACGGCGTGGCGGTGAAGTGCGCCACCATCACCCCCAACGCCCAGCGTATGGAGGAATATAAACTCCACCAGATGTGGAAGTCCCCCAACGGCACCATCCGCGCCATTCTGGACGGCACCGTGTTCCGCGCCCCCATTATGGTGAAGGGCATCTCCCCGGTGGTGAAGAACTGGAAGAAGCCCATTACCATCGCCCGTCACGCCTATGGCGACGTGTACAAGTCCACCGAGTACCGGGTCCCCGGCCCCGGCCGCGCTGAGCTGGTGTTCCACGGCGAGGACGGCACCGAGCTGTGCCAGACCATCTACGACTTTGAGTGCGCGGGCGTCCTCCAGGGCCAGTACAACAAGGACACCTCCATCCGCTCCTTTGCCCGCTCCTGCTTCCAGTACGCCATCGACACCAAGCAGGACCTGTGGTTCGCCACCAAGGACACCATCTCCAAGAAGTACGACCATACCTTCAAGGACATTTTCCAGGAGATCTTCGACACCGAGTACAAGAGCCAGTTCGATGAGCTGGGCATCGAGTACTTCTACACCCTCATCGACGACGCGGTGGCCCGTGTCATCCGCAGCGAGGGCGGCTATATCTGGGCCTGCAAGAACTACGACGGCGACGTGATGAGCGACATGGTCTCCACCGCCTTCGGCTCCCTGGCCATGATGACCTCCGTGCTGGTGTCCCCCGAGGGCAATTACGAGTACGAGGCCGCCCACGGCACCGTCACCCGCCACTACTACAAGTACCTGAAGGGCGAGAGCACCTCCACCAACCCCATGGCCACCATCTTCGCCTGGTCCGGGGCTCTGCGCAAGCGGGGCGAGCTGGACGGCATCCAGGACCTGGTCCGCTTTGCCGACGCCCTGGAGGCGGCCAGCATCGCCACCATCGAGGGCGGCACCATGACCCGGGACCTGGCCGGCCTGTGGGAGGGCGAGACCCCCGCCAAGGCCGTGGACAGCAAGGCCTTCCTGGAGGCCATCCGGGAGGAGCTGGACCGCCGCCTGTAAGCCCAAAGGAGGTTTTATGAAACTGGCCGAAGCTCTGCTGCTGCGCAGCGAGTACCAGACCCAGCTGGAGGGCCTGGAGGAGCGCATCTCCTCCAACCTGAAGATCCAGGAGGGGGACACCCCCACCGAGGACCCCAGGGAGCTGCTCCAGCGGGCGGAGGCGCTCTCCGGGGAGCTGTGCGCCCTGGTGCAGCGCATCAACCGCACCAACCACGCCCTGGCGCTGGAGGGCGGAGAGACCCTCTCCGACGCCCTGGCCCGGCGGGACATGCTCCGCGCCCGGCGGCAGATGCTCGCCCGCCTCATCCAGACCGCCAACCAGCGGGATTACCGCCTGACCCACAGCGAGGTGCGCATGGTCCTCACCTTGGACCTGGGCGCCCTCCAGCGGGAGATGGACCGGCTCTCCAAGGAGTTCCGGGAGCTGGACACCCGCATCCAGGGTTTAAACTGGACCTGCGATCTGTTGGATTAACCGGCTGTGACGGTAGCCCCGGCGCGCGGGAGCGGGCGTGAACCTTTTGCTGGGGGGCGGCGGGCAGCCCGGCGGTTCGAGTCCGCAGGTCACTTCGTAAGCCCGAGTTCCTCACCGTTGACCACTTCGTTCTTCGGAACATCACCACTTACTACCACACGCCGGCCCAGACCCGGGGCGAGGGCGGGAACGGGGATCTTTTATTCATCAGCACAGCCAGGGGGGCGGCCCGATGGGCCGCCCCCCTTTCGTCTTTCTTAAGAAAACCTTACCGGAATTTTGCCCTTTTCCCTCCTGTATTTTTACGGTCCATGGTTTATACTCTCTACGAACGAATCGAAAGGAGCGAGCCATATGTGGGAACAGGACGATTATTTGGAGCAGGTGGGGGATTTGCTGCGCCATCCGGAGGTGCGGGCCATGGACGCCCTGCCCCAGCACGCCCCGGAGGTGAGCTGCCTGCGCCACTCCCTGCTGGTGTCCTGGCTGAGCTACCGGCTGTGCCGCCGCCTGGGGCTGAATGCCCGGGCCGCCGCCCGGGGCGGGCTCCTCCACGACTTCTACCTCTACAACTGGCAGGACAAGGACACCCACCCCGACGTGAGCCACGCCTTTGACCACCCCCTGGTGGCGCTGGAAAACGCCCGGGCCCGGTTCCCCCTCAGCCGGAAGGAGGAGGACATCATCGCCACTCACATGTTCCCCCTGGCCCTGTCCCGGCCCTACCACTGCCCGGAGTCCCTC
>DYBS01000106.1 GCA_019418525.1 Clostridiales bacterium | reverse complement strand
CGCTGGGGGGCGGCGGGGTGCCGGGGCCCTTCCGCGCCCGCTCCTGGATCACCTCGCCCAGGATGGACACCGCGATCTCCGCCGGGGTCTGCGCCCCGATCTGGAGGCCCACCGGCGAGTGGACGCCGGCCAGCACGTTGGCCGGATAGCCCAGCTCCTTCATATGCTTCATCACGGCGGCCACCTTGATCTTGCTGCCGATCATGCCCACGTAGGCGTAGTCCCCCTCCAGCACCCGGGCCAGACACACGCCGTCAAAGGCGTGGCCCCGGGTGAGGATGACATAGTAGTCATCCTCCCGGCTGCCCAGCTGGTCCAGGGCCTCCAGGAAGGGCATACACAGCACTTGTGCTGCCATGGGGAAGCGCTCCTTGTTGGCAAACTCCGGGCGGTCGTCGATGACCACCACTTCAAATTCCAGGTGGCTGGCCATATACGCCACCTCCAGGGACACATGGCCCCCGCCGCACAGGATCAGTCGTTCCATATCGTTTCCTTTCCCCCCGGGCCTTCCAGCTCCCGGGGCGTTCTCCCTTAGTTCTTGTGCCGGAACATCAGCAGGGCCTCCAGCACCCCGCCGCCGATGGCCCGGGCCTTATCCGATACCGTAAAACAGTGGTCCAGCTCACAGCGGGCGTCGATGTCCCCCGACTTCATCCCCCGCTTGACCTTCAGCCCGGCGGGGAGCATCCCCCGCACGATGCCGGGCATCTGGCTGTAAACCGGCTCCCCATCCACTCGGGCCACGATGTCCCCCTTGGCCACGGTGTCGCCGATGGCGGCCACCGGCTCAAAGATGCCGTCCCGACAGGCGCGGATGATGCGCTCCTTGGAGTAGCCCCCCACGTCGCCGGGCACGCCGGTGTTGGGGATGGCGCTCCCCTCAGTGATGACCCGGCCCAGGTAGTGGCCCCGCTTAGTCTCCACCACGGCGTGGCAGTCCACCCCGGCGGTGAAGCCGGGCCCCAGAGCCACCACGATGGGGGCGTCATCCATCCGGGTGTTCACGTTGTACTTGGCTAGGATGGCGTCCACCTCCGCGTCGAAGTGGAATTTGTGGCGGATCTCCGCCTCCGGGTCCACCAGGACGGGGACCTCTCCCCGCTCCCAGCACCCCTCCACCTCCTGGGTGGTGGACACATGGCGGGCGGTGATGCCCTCCACCTGGGTGATCCCGTCATAAATGCACTGACAGAAGGCCACGGTGCGGCGCACCGCCGTGGGCTGGGCGATATCGGTCATCACCAGCCGGAACCCCGCGTGCAACAGCCGGACAGCCACTCCCGTGGCCAGGTCCCCGGCGCCTTTGATCAAAACCAGCATAGTCCTCCCCGTTCCTCTTCGGTATAGTGATGGATGTGAGCATGGATGCCCTGCCCGGCCAACAGCCGGGCCACCGCCTGTCCCCGCTCCACAAGGGCCGGGGTGTCGGCTTTGTTCAGCAGGCATCGGAAGGCCATCTCCGCCCTCACGCCCTTGCGGCTGCCCGCGGGGCTGGCCAGAATGGCGGCCATGTCCTCTTCGGTGACGATGTCCTCGACGGTTTTGCCCAGAAAGGCTGCCACCTGCTCGGGCCGGTGGCAGATCTCCCCGATGGTACAATTCAGGGCGTCCAGCCCCGCCACCGCCACCACCGCGTCGGTCTCCGGCGGGATGACCGGCTCGTGGGCGGCGGGGACCTTCAGGGGCTTTACCCGGGCGCCGTCCCCCTCGATGAGGACCACGTCGGCCAGGCCCTTGCACACCCCGATCTCCCCGGTGCCGCACAGCTTGTCCGCCCGGCCCAGGGTACCCAGGGTGATGACCCCGTGCTCGTCCAGGCAGCGTTTCAGGTGCTCCGGCTCCGGGTCGTCGGTAAGGAAGATCTTCGGATGGGGCAAAATGTGGGTGCTGGTGGTGACGATCACCCGCTTCCCCGCGTCCCGAGCCTGCCGGGCCAGGGCGTACATGGTGCTGCTCTTGCCACCGCCCCCCACCAGGGTCACCACCCGGTGGCGCTCCATATCCAGTTGCAGGGCCTTCCACAGCTCCATGTCCGTCCTCTCCCCCGTCAATACAATATCTCATACCGTCTTATTATAGCATACCACTCGCTCCAACGCTATCCTTTTCTGAAACGGGCAGTTTTCCTCTTGCGCCGGGAGTCAAAACCGGGTATGCTTATCCCACAACGGAGAGGAGGGCGAGCCATGCTCAGCCACGAGGAGTACATGAGAGAGGCGCTAGACCTGGCCCGGGAGGCTCTGGCCGAGGGCGAGGTGCCGGTGGGCTGCGTCATCGTCTGGGAGGACGGCCGGATCGTAGGCCGGGGGCGCAACCGGCGGGAGACGGACAAGCGGGCTCTGGCCCACGCGGAGCTGGAGGCCATTGCCCAGGCAAACGCGGTGCTGGGGGGCTGGCGGCTCCACAAGGCCACCCTCTATGTCACCCTGGAGCCCTGCCCCATGTGCGCCGGGGGGATCATCAACGCCCGCATCCCGGAGGTGTGGTACGGCGCGGCCGACCCAAAGGCGGGGTGCTGCGGCTCGGTGCTGGACCTCTTTTCTCAGCCCTTCAACCACCACCCGGTTGTCCACAGCGGGTTACTGGAGGAGGAGAGCGCCGCGCTCCTCCAGCAGTTTTTCCAGGCTTTAAGGGAGAAGCGTCGAAAAAAATAGAATTCACGTTTTCGTAACATATCATCCGAAATTTCGTAACAACCTGCTGATATTATATCTCATGTAAGAGTCAAGTCTTCTTTTTCATTCTATCCTCCAATTCTCAGCAGGACGGGGCGGCGCACAGCGCCGCCCCGTCCTGTCTTTCCACCGGTCCGCCCCAAGCGGTGGACAAATTTAAAACTCTTGTAACAGCTTTGGCTTGGTTTGTTAACAACTCTCGGATATCATACTACTTGCAAGAGACAGTTTCTTTTCATTTCATTGTATCCTCTTTCCTAAAAAAGCGAGACCGGACGTCAGGAGCAGGCGTCCGGTCTCACTTTTTATGCTTTAGCGGCGAAGGTGCTCATTCCCCACAGGATAAGTCGCTCAGTGAGGGCGGCCATGTCCTCCGGCGGCTCGACGAACCCCCGGGTCACCCAGCCCCGCACCAGCTCCACCGCTCCAGCCACCAGGAAGTCCATGCAGTACGCCCGCTGCTCCTCCCCGGCGAAGCGGTAAAGCTCCTGCCACTCCCCCACGCACTTCCGGTCGATGAGGGCGCCAATCTGCTGGAAGAAAAGGTCCTCCCGCCGGGACAGCAGGGCGGCGCAGAGTCCCCCGTGTTTTTCCACAAAGCGGAACACATCGGTGAGAATAGGCAGCAGCCCACCCCGTAGATCGGAGCTGGAGTAGCGGTCCATGAGGGCGGTAAACTCCCCGATGGCCTCCCCCTCCATCTGCTCCAGCAGGTCGTAGATGTCCCGGTAGTGGCCGTAAAAGGTCCCCCGGTTCACGTCGGCCAGGTCGGTGAGCTCCCGGACGGTGATCTCCTCCACCGGCTTCTCCCGCAAAAGGGCGGTGAAGGCCTCCCGCAGCCGGGCCCGAGTGCGGCGCACCCGGCGGTCCTCGTTTTTTCCCTCTCTTTTTTCGATTCTGTCCATTATCCGACACCTCATTGTTATGATGTCTATTTCTCAACGTTTAGGTGGTGGATTGCTCCTTGAAGCCCTCTCTGATTCCACTATAATAGAATCAGAAGTGATTTTCAACACCTGTTTCTTATTGAACAGGAGGGTTTCCTATGGCATACATCTCCCTGCGGGACGTGGTCAAGCGGTACCAGATGGGCGAGGTCACCATCACCGCGGTGGACCAGATCAGCTTTGACATCGAAAAAGGGGAATTTGCCGTCATCGTGGGCCCCTCCGGCGCGGGCAAGACCACGGTACTGAACATCCTGGGCGGCATGGACCAGAGCGACGGGGGCACCATTCTGGTGGACGGCAAGGAGGTCAGCTCCTACAACGCCAGGCAGCTGACCACTTATCGCCGGTACGACATCGGCTTCGTGTTTCAGTTCTACAATTTGGTGCAGAACCTGACCGCCCTGGAAAACGTGGAGCTGGCCGCCCAGATCTGCAAGCACCCCCTGGACGCCAAGGACGTGCTGCGCCATGTGGGACTGGGGGAGCGGCTGAACAACTTCCCCGCCCAGCTCTCCGGCGGCGAGCAGCAGCGGGTGGCCATCGCCCGGGCGCTGGCGAAAAATCCCCGGCTGCTCCTGTGCGACGAGCCCACCGGCGCGCTGGACTATGTGACGGGTAAGTCCATTTTAAAACTCTTACAGGACACCTGCCGCCAGCAGGGCATGACGGTGGTGGTCATCACCCACAACACCGCCATCACCCCCATGGCCGACCAGGTCATCCACATCAAGAACGGCCGGGTGGACCGGGTGGAGCACAACGCCCACCCCACCCCGGTGGAGGAGATCGAATGGTAAAAAGCCGCTTGCTCACCGACGCGGTGCGGGAGGTGCGGCACACCAAGAACCGTTTTCTCTCCCTTTTGGTCCTCTCAGCGCTGGCGGTGGCCTTTCTGGCGGGTCTGCGCACCACCGCCCCCGACATGACCTACACCGCGGACGCGTATTTTGACGAACTGGATCTGATGGACGTGCGGGTGGTGTCCACCCTGGGTCTCACCGACGAAGATGTGGCCGCCCTGGCCGCCCAGCCCGGCGTTGAGGCGGCGGAAGGGGCCTACACCGTGGACGCTATCTTCCACCAGACCGACAACGACCTCATCTTAAAACTCCACTCCCTCTCCAAGGCGGGCATCAACGCGCCCAAATTGCGGGAGGGCCGCATGCCGGAGGCGCCGGACGAGTGTCTGGTGGAGCCCCAGTTCCTCACCCTCACCGGCCTCTCCCTGGGGGACACGGTGTCCTTTGACACCGGCACCGGGGACTATGAGGACGCCCTGGCCTATGACTCCTTTACCATCGTGGGCACCGCCGACTCCCCGCTGTACGTGTCCATCCAACGGGGCTCCTCCTCCCTGGGCTCAGGCAAGGTGAGCGCCTTCGTCCTCCTGCCGGGGGAGGCCTTCGACATGGAGACCTACACCGACGCCTATCTGCGGGGCGAGGGCCTGGAGGACCTGCTGTGCTACGAGGACGAGTACGAGGACCGCGCCGACGCCCTCATTGATTCGCTGGAGCCCCTGGGGGACGAGCGGGCCGCCCTGCGGTACGACGACGTCATCGGCGAGGCCAACGAGAAGCTGGCCGACGCGGAACAGGAACTGGCCGACGCCGAGGCCGAGGCGGAACAGGAGCTGAAAGACGCCCGAAAAGAGCTGGATGACGGCTGGCGGGACTGGAACGACGGCCAGATCGAGCTTTCCGACGGCTGGGCCGAGTGGCGGGACGGCTGGGAGACCTTGCGCACCGAGACCGCCGACGCCGAGGCCCAGATCGCCGAGGCGGAGGCCGAGCTCCCCGACGCCCTCAAAGAGCTGGAGGACGGCGAGGTGGAACTGGCCGACGCCCGGAAGGAGCTGGACGACGGCTGGGCGGACTATCAATCCGGCAAATCCGAGTATGAAAACGGCGTTTTGGAGTACGAGAACGGCTACCGGGAACTGCTGGACGGCGAGGAGACCTACAATGAGAATGTGGACACCCTCACCGAGTCCCAGCGGGACTATGAGGAGGGTTTGAAGGAGTATCAGGAGGGCCTTCAGGAGCTGGCCGACGGCGGACAGCAGCTGATGGACGCCAAGAAGGAGCTGGACGATGCCCTGGAGCAGCTCTTTGCCGGTGAGCAGGCCCTCTCCGCCGGGCAGGCCCAGCTGGACGAGCAGCAGGCGGGCTATCAGCAGCTCACCGCCGCCTTCCAGGGGGTCACCGCCGCTTGGACCGGTGGGAATCTCCTGGGGGATTCCCCCGAGAACACCGGAACCCAAGTTGGAATGGCCCTGGGGCAGCTGGCCATGGAGGCCATGGCCGACCCCACCGCCGCCGACACCTTCCATGCCACCTACATCGCGCCCCTCTCGCAGCTTCTCTCCGCACTCATCACTTCGGCGGAGAGCGCGGGGCAGGACGCCTCCCAGCTCACCGCCCTGCTGAACGCCCTCCCCGCGGACGGAGCGGCGCTGCTGGGCTCTCTCACCGGGCAGGAGGCCATTATGGCCCAGGCCACCGCCCTCACCAGCGCCTATTACGGCGTGGCGGCCGCCCTCCAGACCACCGGCGACGCCATTGCCGCCGGGCAGGCCCAGCTGGACAGCGCGGCCTCCCAGCTCCAGTGGGGCCGCTGGGAGTACGAGGACGGCCTGCGGCAGTACCAGGAGGCCAAGGCGGAGTTTGACGAGGCCACCGAGCAGGCCATCCAGGGCGGTCAGGACCTGAGCGACGCCAAGGTGAAGCTGGACGAGGGCTGGGCCCAGCTCTACGACGGCCGCAAGGAGCTGGACGACGCCTGGGCCGAGCTGGAGGACGCCCGAACAGAGTTGGAGGACGGCCTTGCCGAGCTGGAGGACGGCTATCAGGAACTTGTGGACGGTGAGGCGGAATACGCCGACGGCCGCAAAGAGCTGGACGACGGCTGGCAGGAGTACCGGGACGGCGTGGCCGATCTGGAGCAGGCCAAAGCGGACCTGCCCGAGATGATCGCCGAGGCCGAGGCCGAGCTGAACGACGCCGAGCAGGAGCTGATCGACGGTGAGGCCGAGCTCCGCGACGCCTATCAGGAGCTCTTGGACGGCGAGGCCGAGTACGCCGACGGCTTGCAGGAGTACGAGGACGGCAAGGCCGAGGCGGAGGAAAAACTCTCCGACGCCCGCCGGGAGCTCAACGACGCCCGCCGGGAAGTAGCGGACATCGAGAACTGTGAGTGGTACATTCTGGGCCGCAACACCAACCTGGGCTATGTCTCCTTCCAGCAGGACGCCGAGCGGATGGGCAATCTGGCCTCGGTGTTCCCCCTCATTTTCTTCCTGGTGGCGGCACTGGTGTGCCTGACCACCATGACCCGCATGGTGGAGGAGCAGCGGGTGGAGATCGGCGGCAAAAAGGCCCTGGGTTACAGCAAATGGGCCATTTCGCTGAAATACGTGGGCTACGGCCTCTCCGCCTCCCTCACCGGCGGCCTGCTGGGTCTGGCCGTAGGCTGCACCCTGATCCCCTGGATCATCTTCAACGCCTGGAAAATCCTCTACACCGTGGGCGAGCTGATTCTGGTGCCCTCTCCCCTGGTGTGTCTCTTCGCGGTGGGCGCGGCGGCCTTCTGTGTCACCGGCGCGGCCATCGGGGCCACCTTCTCCCCCCTCTCCGCCCCCCCCGCCGCCCTCATGCGGCCCAAGGCCCCTCCGGCGGGCAAGCGGGTGCTGCTGGAGCGCATCACCCCCCTGT
>DYBS01000105.1:2946-7440 GCA_019418525.1 Clostridiales bacterium | reverse complement strand
GCAATGTCTATGAGGGTACCGATCAGGCCGAGCGTATGGCCGGCTTCCAGAGCATGATGCCTTATCTGGGCGACTACTACAACGTCACCGGTAACTGGACCGCCCAGCGCAACAACTGGTTCAACATGCTGACTCAGATCCTCATCAACGGCGAGGATCCCCAGACTGCGGCCGACGCCTTCGTGGAGGCCAGCAATCCCTAAATCCCGGGCCGTTTGAGTAAGCGGCGATTCCGTCCATGCGCAAGGATGTGCCCGCTCCCTGATCGAGAGGGGGCGGGTACATTTTTATTCCCAACCCGGGTGCGGGACGGGAGAGATTAGAAAAAGAGGGGGAATCCAAATGGCGCAAAAGACTGCGCAAGGAAGCGCTCCGGCCAAAAAGGCCAAGCGCTCCCAATTCTCCGGCATGAGCCGGGCCCTGGTCCGTCGGGAGACGATCTCGGCGTATCTGTTCCTGCTGCCCAGCATGATCTTCTTTGTGGGGTTCGTTCTGGTCCCCATGGGCATCTGTCTGGTATACAGCTTTCTGAAGTACGGCCTGTCCGGTGTGGAGGGCTTTGCAGGCTTCTCCAACTACATCCGGATGTTCCAGGATGAAGTGTTTCGCAAGGGCTTCTGGAACACCGTGCTGATCGTGGTGGTATCGGTGCCCGCCGTTACCGCCTTCTCCCTGTGGGTGGGCTCCGCCATCTATCCCATGCGGGCGGGCCTGCGGTCCTTCTTCCGCTGCGTGTTCTATATGCCGGTGGTCACCGGTACCGTGGCCGTCACCGTGGTGTGGAAGTGGATGTTCAACCCCTACAACGGCTTGATCAACCAGATCACCGGAAAGATCGGCTTTGACTGGCTGGGCAATTCCAAAACCGCTATTTGGTGTATCATCCTGATCCTGTTCACCACCTCCATCGGCCAGCCCATCGTGCTGTATGTGGCGGCCCTGGGCAATGTGGACCAGTCCCTGGTGGAGGCGGCTCAGGTGGACGGTGCCACCAAGCTCCAGGTGTTCTGGAAGATCAAGTGGCCCCAGATCATGCCCACCACGCTGTACGTGCTGGTCATCACCACCATTAACTCCTTCCAGTGCTTCGCGCTGATCCAGCTGCTGACCCGCGGCGGACCCAACTACGCCACCAGTACCATCATGTACTACATCTTTGACATGGCCTACAACTATCAGGACTTCGGCTACGCCAACGCTATGGGCGTGGTGCTGGCGATCATCATCGCCATCTTCTCGGCCCTGCAGTTCAAGCTGGCCAAGACTGACGACTAAGGGGGTGAGAAGATGAACAAAAACAAAGCGATGGGCCAGTCCACTGGCTACAAGATTTTTGCCATCATCATCCTGATCCTCCTGGCGGTGTTCTTCTTCTTCCCGCTGTACTGGATCATCACCGGCTCCTTCAAGACGGCAGCTGTCATCAACGCCCGGGAGCCCCAGTGGTTCCCCCTGGCGCCGACTCTGGAAAACTACATCAAGCTGTTCAAGCAGCCGGCGCTCCAGTGGCTGCTCAACACCATCATCATGGCGGTGGGCGCCATGGCTTTGACCTGCCTGACCGCCGCTCTGGCCGGCTATGCTCTGGCCAAGAAGCGTTTCTATGGTAAGAAGGTGCTCTTTACCCTGCTTGTGTGCGCCATGGCCCTGCCCAAGCAGGTCATCGTCATCCCCCTGCTGCAGGAGATGAGCGTGCTGCATCTGAACAACAACCTGTTGGCCGTCATCCTGCCCACGGTGGGCTGGCCCTTCGGCGTGTTCCTGATGAAGCAGTTCTCCGAGACCATCCCCACCGAGCTCATGGAGGCTGCCCGCGTGGACGGCGCCGGTGAGCTGCGCACCTTCTTCAGCGTGATCCTGCCCATCATCAAGCCGGGCATCGGCGCGCTGGCCATCTTCACCTTCGTCAACTCCTGGAACGACTACTTCCTCCAGCTGATCATGCTGCAGGAGCGGGCTGTATTCACCATCTCCCTGGGTATTGCCCGCCTGCAGGGCGAGGTGTCCAGCGATTTCGGCCTTATCATGGCCGGTGCCGCCGTGGCCGCCATCCCCATCGTGGCGGTGTTCCTGGCGTTCCAGAAATACTTCACCCAGGGAATTACGATGGGCGCCGTCAAGGGTTAAAACGGACCAAGGAACGTGTTTCCACTCTTGCAACCGACCATCAGATTTGGTAAGATTGGAACGAAAACAACAAGGCCGCGGACCCGCCCCGAAGAGCGGGGCGGGTCCGTATCTCTGCTGGCCTGAACAATCATTATGGAGGGAATCTGAAATGAGTGATCTGAGCAAGTACCAGGGCGTCATCCCTGCATTCTATGCCTGTTACGATGAAGAGGGCAACATCTCTCCCGAGCGTGTGCGGGTTCTGACCCGCTACCTGATCGAAAAGGGCGTCAACGGCCTGTATGTGGGCGGCTCCTCGGGCGAGTGCATCTACCAGAGCGTGGCTGAGCGCAAGGTGGTGCTGGAGAACGTGATGGCCGAGGCCAAGGGCAAGGTGGTCGTCATCGCCCACGTGGCCTGCAACAACACCGCCGACAGCCAGGAGCTGGCTGCCCACGCCGAGAGCCTGGGCGTGGATGCCATTGCCTCCATCCCCCCCATCTACTTCCACCTGCCGGAGTACGGCATCGCCCAGTACTGGAACGACATCTCCGCTGCCGCTCCTAACACTGACTTTGTCATCTATAACATCCCCCAGCTGGCGGGTGTGGCCCTGACTCCCTCGCTGCTGGCTGAGATGAAGAAGAACCCCCGCGTCATTGCGGTGAAGAACTCCTCTATGCCCACCCAGGACATCCAGATGTGGCATGACGCCGGCGTGCTGGTCTTTAACGGACCCGACGAGCAGTATGTTTCCGGCCTGGCCATGGGTGCCTGCGCCGGTATCGGTGGCACTTATGCTGTCATGCCCGAGCTGTTCCTGACGGTGTACGAACTCTTCCACAAGGGTGAGATGGCCAAGGCCCAGGAGATCCAGTATGAGATCGACCGCATTATCTATAAGATGTGCTCCGCTCACGGCAACCTGTACGCCGTGATGAAGGCCATCCTGGCCAAGAAGGGCGTGGAGTGCGGTTCGGTGCGCAAGCCCATGCCCGGCCTGATCGACAGCGACCAGAGCGTGGTGGATGAGGCCGCCGCCATGATCGACGCTGCTATCGCTAAGTATTGCTGATTTTTGAGACTATCGTTTCAGGAGGCGTATTAAAATGAGAATCTACATGTCCGAGGACTACAATGCCATGAGCCGCCGCGCGGCCAACATCATCTCTGCCCAGGTCATCACCAAGCCTGACAGCGTGCTGGGCCTGGCTACCGGCGGAACCCCCGTGGGCGCCTACCAGCAGCTGGTGGAGTGGTACAAGAAGGGCGATCTGAGCTTCGCCGAGATCAAGACCGTCAATCTGGACGAGTACCTGGGTCTGTCTCCCCACCACGAGCAGAGCTACCGCTACTTCATGCAGACCAACCTTTTCGACCACATCGACATCAAGCCGGAGAACACCCACGTCCTCAACGGCCTGGCCAAGGACCCCGATGCGGAGTGCGCGGCTTACAACAAACTGATCCGCGACCTGGGCGGCATCGACCTGCAGCTGCTGGGCATGGGCCACAACGGCCACATCGCTTTCAACGAGCCGGGCGACGACTTCGGCCTGGAGACCCACGTGGTCACCCTCACCGACCGCACCATCGATGCCAACACCCGCTTCTTTGAGAGCCGGGACGAGGTGCCCCGCCACGCGCTGAGCATGGGTATCAAGAACATTATGCAGGCCCGCCGCATCCTCATCATTGTCAGCGGTGAAGAGAAGGCCGACACCGTGTGCAAGGCCTTTGCTGGACCGGTCACCAAGGATGTGCCTGCCTCTGTGCTGCAGCTCCATCCCGACGTGACTCTGGTGGGCGATAAGGCCGCTCTGAGCAAACTGGTAGAGGCAGGTGTCCCCGTATGCGGTTGACCGGCGGAAAAGTTTATGATGTCCGGGACGGCTTTGTCCAGCGGGACGTCTATATTGATGGAGAGTGCATTGCCGACTCCTGCGGCTGCGGTCAGGCCTATGACCTGGGCGGCTGCTATGTGATCCCGGGCCTGACCGACGTCCACTTCCACGGTGCGGTGGGCCACGACTTCAGCGATGGCGACGCCGAGGGGCTCCAGGCCATGGCTGACTACGAGCTCTCCCGGGGCGTCACCCAGATCTGCCCCGCCGGCATGACCCTGCTGGAGGAGCAGCTGATAAAGGTGTGCCGCAACGCGGCCGAGCACCGCAAGACCAGCAAGAGCGGCTCCATGCTGTGCGGCGTGAACCTGGAGGGGCCCTTCCTCTCCTACGCCAAGAAGGGCGCGCAGAACGGCGACTGGCTCCACGCCCCCGACGTGGCAATGCTCCGCCGCCTGGAGAATGCCTCCGAGGGCTTGGTGAAGCTGGTGTCGGTGGCTCCCGAGGAGCCCGGCGCTCTGGAATTTATCAAGGAAGTGGC
>DYBS01000105.1:0-2936 GCA_019418525.1 Clostridiales bacterium | reverse complement strand
CACCACCGCCGATTACGACACCGCCTCCGCCGCCTTCCAGGCCGGCGCCCGGGAGGTGACCCACCTCTTCAACGCCATGCCGCCCTTCAGCCACCGGGCGCCCGGCGTGGTGGGCGCCGCCTTTGACGCTGACTGCAAGGTGGAGCTCATCTGCGACGGCGTCCACATCCACCCCAGTGTGGTCCGAGCGGTGTTCCAGCTCTTCGGGCCCAAGCGCGTGATCCTCATCAGTGACACCATGCGGGCCGCCGGCATGTCTGACGGCGCCTACACCCTGGGCGGCCAGGACGTGAACGTGAAGGGCAAGCTGGCCACCCTGGCTGACGGCACCATCGCCGGCTCGGTGACCGACCTGATGAACTGTATGAAGACTGCCGTCTCCTTTGGTATCCCTCTGGAGGTTGCGGTCCGGGCAGCCGCGGTGAACCCCGCCAAGGCCATCGGTATCTACTCCCGCGTGGGTAGCATCGAGACCGGCAAGCTGGCCAATCTGGCCATCCTGAACGAGGACCTGGAGCTCAAGGCGGTCATCTTCAAGGGCGAAGTGGTCCACGGGAATTTGTAAACTGCACAAGAAGTTATTGCTAAAACGATGCGGATTTGGTAAAATAAGATGATCCCCCGGCGCGTGGGCGCCATCAATCAGGCCCTTTCGTCCTACTCCATTCCAATAGGGCGGCAGGAGCCGTACATAAAGGAGGAACATTCCGCCTGGCCGGCGGTGCGGCAGTGTGGAGACCTGTCGTAATGTCCACGGAGTTTCGCTCTCCGCGGGCAAGGGGGTATTTGCGGAGGCATTGCCCCTACGGCCTAAAACAGTATGGCAACGGTATCTCTCAAAGGCGTCAAGAAGATCTATGACAACAAGGTGACCGCCGTCCACGACTTCAATCTGGAGATCGCGGACAAGGAATTCATCGTGCTGGTCGGCCCCTCCGGCTGCGGCAAGTCCACGACTCTGCGGATGATCGCCGGTCTGGAGGAGATCTCCGAGGGCGATCTGCTCATCGGCGACAAGCGCATGAACGAGGTGGAGCCCAAGGACCGGGACATCGCCATGGTGTTCCAGAGCTACGCGCTTTACCCCCACATGACTGTCTATGAGAACATGGCCTTCTCGCTGAAGCTGCGGAAGATGCCCAAGGAGGAGATCGATAAGCGGGTGAAGGAAGCCGCTGAGATCCTGGACATCACCCAGTACCTCCAGCGCAAGCCCAAGGCCCTGTCCGGCGGCCAGCGTCAGCGTGTGGCCATTGGCCGAGCCATCGTGCGTGAGCCCCAGGTCTTCCTGATGGACGAGCCGCTGTCCAACCTGGACGCCAAGCTGCGTAACCAGATGCGCGCGGAGATCATCAAGCTGCGCCAGCGCATTAACACCACCTTTATCTACGTTACCCACGACCAGACCGAGGCCATGACCCTGGGCGACCGCATCGTTATCATGAAGGACGGCTTTATCCAGCAGATCGGCACGCCTCAGGAGGTCTTTGACCACCCCAAGAACATCTTCGTGGCCGGCTTTATCGGCATGCCCCAGATGAACTTCTTCGACGCCTGTCTGGAAAAGACCGGCGACGGCTATGTGGTCAAGTGCCAGGACGCCACTGTTGTCCCGGGCGAGAAGATCCAGGCTGGCCTGAAGGCAAACAACGTGCCCAGCAAGGACATTATTCTGGGCATCCGTCCCGAGCATGTGTCCTTCGCCGCCGCGCCCTCTGAGACCACCATCAGCGGCACCGTGGACGTGTCCGAGATGATGGGCAGTGAGGTGCACCTGCACGTCAACGCCAAGGGCAAGGATGTGGTCCTGCGCATCCCCACCACCGACCTGCCCGAGGAGCACCGGGGCGGCATCCGCTACGGTACCGAGGTGAATTTCACCTTCCGCAATGACCTGATCCACCTCTTCGACCCCGAGACCGAGCAGAATCTGCTGTAAGCAAAGACAAAGCCGTGGCGTACCAAATGGTGCGCCACGGCTTTTTATCCTATCTTCTGCAAATGCAAAAATATAGATTGACAAAGGTTCTTCGATTGGCTACAATGAAATCAGAAGATCTGCAAATGCAGAAGAAAGGGGGAACGGACCATGGGAAAACTGCCTCATCTGCCCGAGTCGGAGCTGGACATCATGCTGGCCGTGTGGGCCATGGAGGGACCGGCCACCGCGCCGGCCATCCTGGACCAGCTGGAGCGGCCCCTCACCGCCAGCGCCCTGCACAGCTATCTGAAGCGCCTGGAGGAGAAGGGCTATCTCCGCTGCGAGAAGGCGGGGAAGGTGAACCAGTACCTGCCTCTGGTGACCCGGGAGGCGTACCAGCGGCAGGAGAGCCGCTCGGTGCTGGGCAAGCTCTACCAGGGCTCCCTGCGCCACTTCACCGCCGCGCTCTACGACGGCGGCAGCCTAGACCGGCGGGAGGTGGAGGAGCTGCGGGCCTATCTGGACGAGCTGGAGAAGCGGGGTGACATGTGATGGAGGACCTCTTTCTCACCGTGGCGCTGGCGTCGCTGACCACCTCGGCGGTGCTGCTGCCCCTGCTGCTCCTGTCCACCCGGCTCCAGAGCCGCTACGCCGGGCGGACGCTGTACGTGGTGTGGCTGGTGCTGGCTCTGCGCCTGGCCATCCCGGTGGATCTGAGCCTGCCCCAGGCGGCGGTGAAGGTGGAGACCCCGTCTTATACGGTGTCGCTGCCCGCCCGGGAGGATCGGACCGCCCCGGTCCAGGTGTTCGCCCCGCTGGAGAATGGGGCGGATTCGGAGCCGCTCGAGCCCGTACTGTCGCCGGATACGGCGGCCGCCGCTATCTCGCTGACGGAACTGGCGGCGGCGGTGTGGCTTGGGGGCGTTCTGTGGCTGCTGCTGGTGCGGGGGAGCGGATACCTCTTCACCCGGCGGGCGCTGCTGCGCTTCTCACGTCCCGCGGACGGGGAGATTGC
>DYBS01000104.1 GCA_019418525.1 Clostridiales bacterium | reverse complement strand
CATTGAACTGCCCGTCCACCATGCAGGTGAACGCCCCCGGCTGGTACACAACCCCGGCGATGGTGGAGGGGAAAGAGGGGTGCTCCACCCGGTTGAGGATCACCGCCCCCACCGCCACCTGGCCGCTGTACGGCTCCCCCCTGGCCTCGGCAGAGATGACCCGGGCCAACAGCTCCACCTCTCCGGAGGATACCGAGGTGGACGACCCGCCGTCCGAGGGCATGCCCAGGGCCTTCAGGGTGGCCGGGCCCACGATTCCATCCACCGTGAGGCCGTTGGTCTTTTGAAAATACTTCACCGCTGCGGTGGTGGCGCTGCCATAGATGCCGTCCACTGCCCCGTCGTAGTAGCCCCAGTTCTTCAACTTGGTCTGGATGGTGCGTACCGCCGAGCCGGTGGAGCCCTGGCGGTAGGTGGCCGCCTGGGCCGCGGTCTGGAACAGAGTGATGATGAGGATATTGGCCAGGAACAGGAGCACAAGCCCCAGGATCAGCCGTTTTCGGTCCTTACGCACGGTGTTTTGCCTCCTTGCCCGGCACAGCGCCGGGCCACGCGATTTGTGATGTAGTGTACGGAGGCGCGGGGGCGGATATGCGCTCCCACACACCCGCAATTTTTTCCTGCCCGGTATGACAGACCCGAAGCGGGGCCATACTGGAGAGGAAAGGAAGTGTATTCCATGGTCAAAGGAATCTCCCGCCGGGTCATTCTGGTCAAGTCCCCCGACCCCCGGCTCTTTGAAGAGGCCATCTTTATCGTCCGGGAGGAGGCCCTCAGCGGCGGCGGCGTGGGCGCCGAGCAGGTCCTCCAGGAGGCCGAGAAGGTGGCCCGAGGCTACACCCGCCGCACCGCGCCTTTGGGAAAGGCGTTCCACCGGGCTTCCGGTGTGCTCTACGCGCTGGCAGGGGCGCTGCTGGCCACGGCGGGGTGGGCAGCCTGGCTGTGGCTGTAACCCCCGCCGCTCTTGCGGCCTGAGCCGGAACGTATTATAATAGTCCCTGTGACGCCGCGCCCATGCGCGGTTCACCCCCGCCCCAAAAACGGCGGGGCATCTATGGAAAACGAGGTGAGGGGCATGAAGCGCGAAGAAGCCCTGGAATTTCTGGATCGGACCGCCCGGGGCATCGCGGAGATGTTCGGCTCCTCCTGCGAAACACTGGTCCACGACATGGGGGACCCCAAGCACCCCATCCTGTCCATCTACAACGGCCATGTGTCCGGACGCTCGGTGGGCTCCACCATGGATATCCTGGGCACCGCCAAGGAACTGGACGCCACGGCGCTGGTCACCGATTTTGTCAATCTGGCCGCCACCACCCCCAGCGGACGGCAGATCAAGAGCAGTACCTTCCACCTCATCGGTGAGGGGTACAACCTGGCGCTGGGCATCAACTTCGACTATACCTCCCTGGCCTATGCCAACCGCACCCTGGTGGATCTCATGAACGCCGAGGCCGACCTCCAGAGCGCCATGTGGCAGGGGGGCGACAGCCGCTTGGCCGACATCTTCGACGAGTGCCTGGCCGCCGTGGGCAAGCCGGTCACCGACCTGAATAAGAAGGACCGCATGAAGGTCATCGCCCTGCTGGATCAGAAAAATGCCTTTTCCTTCCGAAAATCCGTGCCCTTTGTGTCCCGGCGGCTCCAAGTCTCCCGGTATACGGTGTATAAATACCTGGGCGAGCTGGCCGAGAACGGCGGGGGCGAGAGCGGTACGGATGCGGAGACAGTTTGAGCAAAAGGAGCAGAACGACCATGTATCAGGACAAGATCAACGCTTATTTTGACACCCCGGAGGCGCGGGAGACCCTGGTGAAGGCCATCTCCCGTCTGGTAAAGATCAACAGCGTCCGGGGCGAGGCCCAGCCGGGCAAGCCCTTTGGCGAGGGCCCCGCCGCCGCGCTGGCCGAGGGCCTGGCCCTGGCCGGCGAGTGGGGTTTTCGCACCGAGAACGTGGACAATTACGTGGGCACCGCCGACCTCAACGGCAGCGAGACCCGCCTGCACATCCTGGGGCACCTGGACGTGGTGGGCGAGGGCAAGGGCTGGGACACCGACCCCTTCACCTGCGTGGAGAAGGACGGCATGCTCTACGGCCGGGGCGTGTCCGACGACAAGGGCCCCGTGGTCTGTGCCCTCATGGCTATGAAGGCCGTGAAGGACCTGGGCCTGCCCGTGAACGCCAATGTGAAGCTGGTCATGGGCACCGACGAGGAGAGCGGCTCCAGCGACATCGCCTACTACTACTCCAAGCACCCCTACGCCCCCTACTCCTTCACCCCCGACGCCGACTTCCCGGTCATCAACATCGAGAAGGGCCACTATCACCCCGACTTCGGCAAGACCTGGGCGGCGGAGACCGCTCTGCCCCGGGTCACCGAGCTCACCGGCGGCTTCCGCTTCAACGTGGTGCCCCCCGAGGCCCAGTGTGTGGTCTCCGGCCTCACCGCCGCTGACGTGAAGCCCCACGCCGACGCCGTCACCAACCAGACCCGCACCCCCTTCACACTCACCGAGGAAGAGGGCGGCGTGCGCATCCACTGCGCCGGCAAGAACGCCCACGCGGCCAGCCCCGACGACGGCATCAACGCCATCTGCGCCCTGCTGACCCTCCTGGCCCGTCTGCCCCTGGCCGACTGTGAGAGCACCCGTGCCCTCCAGGCCCTCCATACCCTCTTCCCCTTCGGGGACACCCGGGGCGCGGCGCTGGGCATCGCCCAGTCCGACGAGGAGAGCGGCCCCCTCACCCTGAACTTCGCCCTCCTCACCGTCACCGACACCGGCTTCACCGGCAAGTTTGACGTGCGCTTCCCCCTGTGCGCCAACGAGGACAACTGCAAGAAGGCCTGTGAGGCCAGCTTTGCCCGCTACGGCATCGCCGTCACCGGGGACGAGAACATGACCACCGTCCACTGCGTGCCCTCCGACTCCCCCCTGGTGCAGACCCTGCTGCGCTGCTACGAGACCTACACCGGCACCACCAACGCCAAGCCTCTGGCCATCGGCGGCGGCACCTACGTCCACGACATCCCCGGCGGCGTGGCCTGCGGCTGCCAGTTCCCCGGCTTCGACCCCAAGATGCACGCCCCCAACGAGCAGGCCAGCGTCGAGCTGCTGCTCACCTCCTGCAAGATCTTCACCCAGGCTATCGTGGAGCTGTGCCAGTAACACGGCTTTCCGCCGGGAGCGCGCCGCGGCCGCGGCGCGCTCCCTTTTTCTCCGGCGGCTTGCAAAGAGGACCGGATTTCTATATAATCTAGGTATTCAGTGTTACGATGCCGCTTTGAGCGGTATGCGAAAGCGAGGAATGTTGTTTGCAAACAGAGCGTCTGTCCTTTGATACCATCGACCAGCAGCAGGCCGTGTTCGGGGCCCAGGATGACTTCGCCAAGATGATCGAGAAGGCCCTGGAGGTCCGCATCGGCCTGCGGGACTACGATGTGGACGTGCGGGGCGAGTCGGAGGAGAATGTGCGCCTGGCCACCGAGGTGCTGCGCTCCCTGCTGCAGTTCTACCGCCGGGGCGAGCCCCTCACCGAGAGCGTGGTGGCCCGGCTCATCGACGAGGCCCGGGAGGGCAGCCTGGAGGAGACCTTCTCCGCCATGGACAGCATCGTCACCATCACCCAGAAGGGCGCCCCCATCAAATGCAAGACCCTGGGCCAGAAGAACTACATCAAGGCCCTCCAGGAGAACACCGTCACCCTGTGCATCGGCCCCGCCGGCACCGGCAAGACCTATCTGGCCGTGGCCCAGGCCGCCAAGGAGCTGAAAAACGGCGACATCGAGCGCATCATCATGAGCCGCCCCGCCATCGAGGCCGGTGAGGAGCGCCTGGGCTTCCTGCCCGGCGACCTGGCCCAGAAGGTGGACCCCTACCTGCGGCCACTGTACGACGCCCTCCACGACATCTTCGGCGCCGAGAAGGCCGAAAAGCTCCGGGAGCGGGGCACCATCGAGATCGCCCCCCTGGCCTATATGCGCGGACGTACCCTCAACCACGCCAGAGTGATTATCGACGAGAGCCAGAACGCCTCCCTGCCCACCCTGAAGATGGCCCTTACCCGCTTGGGTGAGGGGTCCAAGATGGTCCTCACCGGCGACGTGACCCAGATCGACCTGCCCCGCTCGGTGGACTCCGGTCTGGAGCGGTGCGCCGAGATCTTGGGCGGCATTGAGGGCATCGCGGTGGTCCGGCTCAACAACCGGGACGTGGTGCGGAACAAAATCGTCCGGGACATCGTCAAGGCCTTTGAAAAGGACGAGGCCAAGCGGCAGGCCGCCAAACCGGCCAAGCCCGATAAAGAGAAACCCCGCCCGCCGGAGTCCCCCCGGCGCAAACGTTGATCACCACTTTCACGCCCGGCCTGTGGCGTCACAGGCCGGGCGTGTTTTGCCCCTGAAGAGGAAAGGAACACCAGCCCGCCCGGGCGGGACAGAGCATGCCGGGCTGGGCCAGCACCACCGGGCCCTCCGGACTGAGATAGAAGTGCCCTGCCCGGACACAGCGGCGCAGGTGGGCGCGCCAGTGGGGGAGGATCTCCTCCGGATCCCGGGCGGAGCGCTCTTCCAGCTGGGATGCCAGGGCTTTCCGCACACAGGCCCGCCAGCCCTTCCGCTGGGGGAGCACGTCGGCCAGAGTGAGGGGGCGGCCGTCCTTCCAGCTCCACACGTCGTACCGGCGGCAGACCCGGCGCTGCCCATCCCCCTCCTCCACGGCCTCCCAGCACAGGCTCAGGGCCGCCTCATCCGAGTGGGTCACCGACCAGGTGAAGGACGCCCGCCAGGGCGTGAAGGGCCGGGCGGCGGAGAGGGACGCCTCCTCGGCCTCACAGGCCCGGCGGTAGAGCGGCCCCGTCCAGCGCGCCAGCCAGCTCTGGCACAGCCGGACATAGTAGCGCTCCACCCGCCGGACGGCGGTACCCTCCCCGGCCAGATGGGGGCGGGACATGGACAGTTCCAGCACCGCCCGGCCCTCACAGGCCAGAGTGCGGTCGTCGTGAAGGGGCTGGATCAGCAGGGGCTCAGCGGACATGACGGGACCTCCTTTTGGGGATTTGTTCCAGACTATGCCGCAGGGGGCCGGGGGGTTCTTTGGTAAAATTTTAAGAATCTCTGTTTACTTTGACGATTCACTTTGGTAAAATAAGAAACAGAACGTCAACCAGGTCTGTACACTGTGTACGGACAGTATCAGCACGAAAGCGGGAGGTAACCGTTTTGGCAAAAAGTAGAAAACAAGCCCAGAGCGACCGGCTCTACGAGACCATCCTCACCTTGAAGGATCTGGACGAGTGCAAGAAATTTTTCTCCGATCTGTGTACGGTGGCCGAGCTGCGGGCCATGGAGCAGCGCTTTGAAGTGGCCCTGCTCCTCAGCGACGGCATGATCTACAACGATATTTTAGAACGCACCGGAGCCAGCAGCGCCACCATCAGCCGGGTCAACCGCTCCCTCCAGTACGGAGCGGACGGCTATCAGACGGTTTTGCCCCGGGTCAAGGAGAAGATGCGGGAACATGGGGAGCTATGAGTTTCTGGCCGGGTGCTATGACGAGCTGACCACCGACGTGGGCTACCGCCAGTGGGCCGACTACCTGGAAAAGCACTTCCGGCGCGTGAAGCTCCCGGTCCACACGGTGCTGGACCTGGCCTGCGGCACCGGCAGCCTCACCTGGGAGCTGGCCCGGCGGGGGTATGAGATGATCGGCGTGGACCGCTCTGAGGAGATGCTGGCCGCCGCCCAGGAGAAGGGGATGGAGGAGCAAGTGGACATCCCGCCCCTCTTCCTCCACCAGCCCATGGAGAAGCTGGACCTCTATGGCACCATCGACGCCTGCGTCTGCTGCCTGGACAGCGTGAACTATGTCACCCGCCCCGCTCTGCTGGAGCGGGCCTTTGGGCGGGTCCACCTCTTCCTCATGCCCGGCGGCGTGTTCATCTTCGACATCAACACCCCCGAAAAGCTCCAGCGGCTGGATGGGCAGGTCTTTCTGGACGAGACGGAGGACGCCTACTGCGTCTGGCGGGCGGAATACTCCCAGCGCCGGAGGATCTGCACCTACGCCATGGATATCTTCCAGCTCACCGAGAGCGGCCTGTGGGAGCGGGGGGAGGAGCTCCACGAGGAGTACGCCTACACCCCCGACGAGCTGGAGGACATGCTGCGCCGGGCGGGGTTCACCCACATCAAGCGGTACGGTGAGCGGGTATTCCGCGCCCCCAAGGAGGGGGAGGACCGCATTTTCTTTGTAGCACGAAAGGACGAATAAACCATGTCAGATCAGATCGTACGGGTGCTGGCCAAGGACGCACCCATCAAGGCCAGCGCCATTTCCGCCCAGAACCTGGTGGAGCGGGCCCGGCAGATCCACAAGACCCTGCCGGTGGCCACCGCCGCCCTGGGCCGGGCCCTGCTGGGATGCTCCATGCTGGGTAACCAGCTGAAAGAGGAGAACGGCTCCGTCACCCTGCGCATCAACGGCGGGGGGCCCTTGGGGTCCATCACCGCCGTCTCCGACAGCGCCGGCAACGTCCGGGGCTATGTGCAGAACGGGGACGTGGAGCTCATGGAGAAGCACCCCGGCAAGCTGGATGTGGGCCGGGCCGTGGGCACCGACGGCACCATCACTGTCATCAAGGACATCGGCCTGAAGGAGCCCTATGTGGGCCAGGTGGGGCTGCTCTCCGGCGAGATCGCCGACGATTTGGCGGCCTATCTGGTGGAGAGCGAGCAGATCCCCTCGGCTTGCGCCCTGGGCGTGCTGGTGGACACCGACCAGAGCGTGCTGTGCGCCGGCGGCTACCTCATCCAGCTGCTGCCCGGCGCCAGTGAGGAGGTCATCACCAAGCTGGAGCAGCGGGTAAACGAGGTGGGAGCGGTGACCAAGGCGCTCCAGGAGGGGCTCACCGCCCTGGACCTGGTGAAGCGGGTGCTCTGTGACTTCGAGCTGGAGATCGTGGAGGAGTCGCCGGTGGAGTACCGCTGCTACTGCTCCCGGGAGCGGGTGACCCGCGCCCTCATCAGTATGGGCAAGAAGGGCCTGGGAGAGCTTATCGAGGAGCAGAGCAAGGCCGAGCTCACCTGCCAGTTCTGCGACAAGGTGTACCACTACACCAAGGAGGAGCTGGAGGAGATCCTGGCCAAGATGTAAGGAAAACCGGCCGCCGGGCGGAGCCCCCCCGGCGGCCGGAAAAAGCCCACTGAAAAAACTTGCAAAAATGCCTTGACTTTACCGGGCGGCTTTGCTATAATACATTTCGCCGTGTGAGACACGACAGCTCAGGAAGAGACACAAGGTCTGACAAAGGCGAACAGGGGAGCATAGCTCAGCTGGGAGAGCGCATGCCTTACAAGCATGATGTCACAGGTTCGAGCCCTGTTGTTCCCACCATTTATATGGCGCGGTAGTTCAGTTGGTTAGAACGCCGGCCTGTCACGCCGGAGGTCGAGG
>DYBS01000103.1:6933-7490 GCA_019418525.1 Clostridiales bacterium | reverse complement strand
ACGGCGTGGCCGGTAAAGGCCTCCCCCTGCTCAGGGGTAAGCATCTTGGCTTTCGTGTGGAACTGGGCTTTGAATTTACTGTTGTCAATCTTGGCGTCCCCGGCGGCCACGATGAGGACGCAGGCGTCCTCCACCAGGAAGGAGAGGGTCTTGGCGATCCGGGCGGGCTCCACCCCCACGGCCTGGGCGGCCAGCTCCACCGTGGCGCTGGACACGCTGAACTCCAGGATGTCGCTCTCCCGGCCCAGGGCGCGGAAGTAGGCGCGGCAGGCTTCGATGGACATGGTTACTTCGCCCCCCGTTTCTGCGCCTTGCTGAGGAAGCGCTCGTTGTCGATGACAAAGCGCTGGTGGGTGCCCCCGCCGATCTGCCCGGCCTCATCAAAGACCCGCACGGCGAAGGTGATGGCCCGGCCGTCCACGGCGGTGACCTCGGCCTCAGCCCGAACGGTCATGCCTACGGGGGTGGCGGCGTCGTGGCTGATGTCCAGATGGGTGCCCACGGTGCCCTGGCCCTCCTCCAGGTCGGCCTGGCAGGCGTTAACGGCGGCGGCCTCC
>DYBS01000103.1:0-6923 GCA_019418525.1 Clostridiales bacterium | reverse complement strand
GGGGGTGGCGAACACGGGCAGCAGGCGGCTGCCCATGGCAAGGGCGGTATTCTGCTCGGTGACGGTGGTCTCAGCACAGCCACGAGCGCCGACGGAAATGGACATGGGTGATCACGCTCCAGTTTGATTTGGGATAACAAGGCAAGTTTACACGCTTTTGCTTCGCTTTGCAAGGGTAAGAAAACCGGCGGCAGCCCACAGGCTGCCGCCGGTCGATGTTTTCAGAGGTGTGGGATCAGATGCTCAGCTGAGTCCACAGGTCGTTGTACAGGGTGCGGGTCTCCTCGGGGCGGACCAGATAGGCCTCGCAGCGGTCCAGCACATCCTGAGGAGCGGCCATGATCTCATAGAGCTCCTGGTCCAGGGGCTCGCCGTAGTTCTCCTCGTAGTAGGCGGGATACTGCTCCAGGGCCTCCTCGTTGGGGGAGGCGTACCAGATGTAGTCCATGTTCCGCAGGGAGGCCTCGGTGGAGCACATGAAGTTGATCCACTCCTCAGCCTCGTCCTTGTTCTCGGCATCCTTGAGGACACACATGGCGTCCACGAACCAGTTGGAGCCCTCCTCGGGGACCACGTACTTCAGATCAGGGTTGTTCTCCAGCATGGACAGGTAGTCGCCGGCATAATAGGTGGTGATGGCGGCCTCGCCGGACTCCATCTTGTCAAAGACCTCGTCCATGACGAAAGCCTGATAGACGCCGTCCTCTTTGGCCTTGGCCAGACGCTCGTAGGCGGCCTGGAGCTCATCCGCACTGTCGGTGTTCACCGAGTAGCCCAGGTCCATCAGGGCGATGCCCAGGGCGTCACGGGAGTTGTTGATCATCAGCACCTGGTCGGCATACTTGGTGTCGAACATGGCGTCCCAGCTGGTGATCTCCTCATCCACCATGGAGGAGTTGTAGATGATACCCAGGGTGCCCCAGGTATAGGGAACGGTATATTTGTTCTCGGGGTCGTAGGAGAGGTTCTTGAACCGGTCGGCGATCAGGTCGAAATTGGGAATGTTGTCATAGTTCAGCTCGGCCAGCATGTCCTCCTCGATGAGCTGGGAGATCATGTAGTCGGAGGGAACGATGACGTCGTAGTTGGCGCCGCCCAGGCTGAGGATGGAGTAGAGCTCCTCATTGCTGGGGACGGTCTGATAGTTGACCTTGATACCGGTCTGCTCCTCGAATTCCGAGATGAGCGATTCGTCGATGTATTCCCCCCAGCTGCACACGTTGACCACACGGTCCTCGGAAGCGGAACCGGGATTGGACGCCGTGCCGGAACAGCCGGCCAGCAGGCCGGCGGACAGGGCCAGAGCCACCGTCAGGGATACTGTTTTCTTCAATTGATCATTCCTCCAATGTGTAAGAATCTATTTTCACCCTGCAGGGTAAAAATCAAGCCGCTTTGCGCCGCTCTTCGGCCTTGGCCTGCCGGGCCTCCCGCACGTTGATGACGATGAGGAGAACCAGCACCGTGACAAACAGCAGGGTGGACACGGCGTTGACCTTGGGGCTGATGCGCTTCTTGGTCATGGCGTAGATGCGCATGGCCAGGTTGGCGGTGGACGAGCCGGCGGTGAAGTAGGAGATGACGAAGTCGTCCACGCTCATGGTGAAGGCGATGAGGAGGCCGTTGACAATGCCCGGCTTGATCTCGGGCACCACGACCTTCCAGAAGGCCTGCATCCAGGTGCAGCCCAGGTCCTGGGCGGCGTCCACCAGGTTCTTGTCCATCTGCCGCAGTTTCGGCATGACGGACAGGATGACATAGGGAATGTTGAAGGTGATGTGGGCCACCAGCATGGTCCCGAAGCCCAGATAGAGCGTCGTGGGAAGCGCGGTACCCAGGTTGGCGTTGAGCCAGGAGGCCACCGTGCTCCACAGCCCGAAGGCGGCCACGAAGAAGAGGCACAGAGACACGCCGGTGACGATGTCGGCGTTCATCATGGGGATGTTGTTCACCGTCATCAGGGGAGTGCGCCAGCGCCGGCGCATGTTGTAAAAGCCGATGGCGGCGAAGGTGCCCGCCACGGTGGCAATGACCGAAGCCAGGGCGGACACGGCCAGAGTGGTGTAGAGGGCGTCAATGATCTGCTGATCCTTGAAGAGCTCCACATACCAGTCCAGGGTGAACCCGGCCCACACCGAGCGGGAGTTGGAGTCATTGAAGGAAAAGACGATGAGCACAAAGATGGGGGCGTACAGGAAGAGGAACACCAGGGCCATAAAGACCCGGCTGAACACAGAAGGTTTGTTTTTCACAGGACCACCGCCTGTTCCTCGCCCTCACCGAAGCGATTCATCACGGCCATGCAAATGACCACCACGATCATCATGACCAGAGCCACGGCGGAGCCCAGATAGGGGTTGTAGGCCGCGCCCTTAAACTGCATTTCGATCAGATTGCCCAGCAGCATCTGCTTGCCGCCGCCCAGCAGCTGGGAGATGGCGAAGGTGGACACCGCGGGGACGAACACCATGGTGATGCCGCTGAGCACACCCGGCAGAGACAGGGGAAGGGTGACCCGGCGGAACACGGTGGCGGAGTCGGCGCCCAGATCCCGGGCAGCCTCGATGAGCCGGTGGTCCAGCTTGACGATGACCGAGTAGATGGGCAGGATCATGAAGGGCAGGAAGTTGTACACCATGCCCAGCACCACGGCGCCGGAGGTGTTGATCATCTTGAAGTACTCGATGTCAGTGCCGAAGATGCTGTTGATGAGATCAAAGAGCCCGATGGCGGAGAAAAAGCGGTTCAGGAGACCGGTGTTCTCCAGAATGGACATCCAGGCGTAGGTACGCAGGAGGAAGTTCATCCACATGGGCAGCATGATGAGCATCATGGCGATGCGCTGGAACTGAGCCCCCTCCCGGGCCAGGGCGCAGGAGATGGGGTAGCCGATGAGCAGGCAGATGAGGGTGGCCAGGAACGCCAGCTCAAAGGAGCGGAGAAAGACAGGGAGATATTCCCCGATGCGGGCGAAATTGTCCAGCGTGAAGCCGCCGTCGGCACTAGAGAAGGCGTAAAAGACGATCATCAGGATGGGGATGACCACAAAGAGGGCCATCCACACCACATAGGGGCCGGCGAAGAGGGAGAGCCTATTCTTCATGGCCGTCCTCCTGCTCCTCCTCGGCCTCCGGGTCGTACTCGGCGTCGCTGATCTCCTCGTACTCCTCGCTGTAAGAGCTGTAATCGCCGAACATGCCGGAGTACTGGCTCTTCTTCATGACGTGGATGCCGTCGGGGTCGATCTTGATGCCGATACGGGAGTCCACAGGGCAGAAGTCGGTGGTCTGGATGAGCCACTTGAAGCCGTAGAAATCCACGATGATGTCGTACTGCATGCCCTTGAAGGTGACGGAGGTGACGGTGCCCCGGAGCTGACCCTGATCCTCGGGCACGATGTCTACGTCCTCGGGACGGATGACCACGTCCACCGGCTCGTCCTTCTCAAAGCCCTTGTCCAGGCACTGGAACTTCCGGTTGAAGATCTCCACCAGCCCGTCGGCGCGCATGATGCCGTCGATGATGTTGGACTCGCCGATGAAGTCGGCCACAAAGGCGTTCTTGGGCTCGTTGTAGATGTCCTCGGGGGTGCCGATCTGCTGGATGTATCCGCCGTCCATGACCACCACGGTGTCGGACATGGCCAGGGCCTCCTCCTGATCGTGGGTGACATAGATAAAGGTGATGCCCATGGTCTGCTGGATGCGCTTGAGCTCGTTCTGCATGTCCTTGCGCAGGCGCATGTCCAGCGCGCCCAGAGGCTCATCCAGCAGCAGGACCTTGGGCTGATTGACCAGAGCCCGGGCGATGGCCACACGCTGCTGCTGGCCGCCGGAGAGGGAGGCGATGGAGCGCTTCTCGAAGCCCTTCAGGTTGACGATCTCCAGCATCTCCATGACCCGCTGCTGGATCTCGCTCTCGGGGAGCTTGCGCTTCTTTTTCTCACCGGGGATGGCCTGGGGGATACGAAGGCCGAAGGCAATATTTTCAAAGACATTCAGGTGGGGGAAGAGGGCGTACTTCTGGAACACGGTGTTGACCGCCCGCTTGTGGGGGGGCACATCGTTGATCCGTTCGCCGTCAAAAAGCACCTCGCCGGAGGTCGGTTTCAGAAACCCTCCAATGAGGCGCAAGGTGGTGGTCTTCCCGCAGCCGCTGGGGCCCAGAAGTGTCAGAAATTCTTTGTCATTGATGTAGAGATTGATATGATCCAAGATGATGTCGTCATCGAACTGGACAAAACAGTCCGAAAGACGGATCAGCTCCTTAGCCATGTATCCTCCCCCATTTCGAATCAGAAATAGAAGGCGCACCCATTTGGCGGTTGGGTACGCCTTTTCGAACGACACAACTATATATGGTTCTGTCCAAAATGTCAATAATATTCACGAGTTTTTTACCCAGTAAAAATAATAGGGGAGAGGTGGGGGCGTCCGTCCGCCGCAGGCAGACACCTCAGGAAGATTTTATGGGGAGGCTTGACAAACGGGGAAAGAGCACTTATAATAAGAAACTGTCCTATCGGGGTGTGGCGAAGTTTGGTATCGCGCTTGGTTCGGGTCCAAGAGGCCCCGGGTTCGAATCCCGGCACTCCGACCACCGCCGCCGTGAACGCTGCATCGTTCACGGCGGCTTTTCGTTTTTTTACCGCTCGAGAAGAAAGGAGACAGCCTGCATGGAGCACCAGATCATCATCGAGACTGAGGTGGAGGGCGTGGAGCCCTTTGCCGACGCACTGCGGGAGGTGATCCCCGCGGCCCTGGCGGCCGAGGGGGTGGGCCTGCCCTGCGAGATCGACGTACTGTTCACCGACGACGAAGGCATCCACCAGATCAACAGGGAGCAGCGGGACGTGGACCGCGCCACCGACGTGCTCTCCTTTCCCATGTTCGAGTTCAACCCGGGGGAGCCCCCCACGGAGGAGGACACCGACCTCCTGGACCCGGGCAGCGGCCTGCTGCCCCTGGGGGACATGGTGCTGTCGGTGGACCACATCAAGGCCCAGGCGGCGGAGTTCGGCCATAGTGAGCGCCGGGAGCTGTGCTACCTGGCGGTCCACTCGGTGCTCCACCTGCTGGGCTACGACCACCTGGACGAGGGGCCGCAGAAGAAACAGATGAGAGCCCGGGAGGAGGCCATCCTGGGCGCGCTGGGCATCACCCGGGAGGAGAATCAAGGCGCAGAATAAACTCCCCCTGGTGCTGAGTGCCGCTCTGCTGTGCGGGTTGTGCGCCTGCTTGGCCCCAGAGGCCGGGCCCTCTCCCACGCCGGAGGCCAACCATACCCCGGAGAAAATGGCCGTCCGGTAGCTGGCGGATGAAAACCACAAGGCCCTCCAGGTGGAGGATTTTTGGGTCACTCTGGACCAGCTCGGTGAGGGCCCCATCCACCCGGTCCTCCACGGTCCAAAGGACCCGGTCCTGGTCGGAAATCTCGCTGGGGAGTACGACCTGAACAGCCGCAGCTGGGCACCGTTGGAAGAGGCCTGGCAGGATCTGAATTATCACGGCGAAACCTAAATAAGCTCAAGAAAGTTGAGGATGACCTAACATGATCAAGAAATCCGGTATGATCGCCCTGGTGGGGCGGCCCAACGTGGGCAAATCCACCCTGACTAACGCTCTGGTGGGCGAGAAGATCGCCATTGTCTCCAACAAGCCCCAGACCACCCGCAACCGCATCTGCGCGGTGGTGAATCGGGGGGAGAGCCAGTTCGTCTTTCTGGACACGCCGGGCCTCCACCGGGCCCGCACCAAGCTGGGCGACTATATGGTGAAGGTGGTTAAGGACAGCGTGGCCGACGTGGACGCGGTGTGCCTCATCGTGGAGCCCATCCCCCACATCGGCGGCCCTGAGGAGGAGCTCATCTCCCGCATCAAGGCCCTGGGCGTGCCGTCCCTGCTCCTCATCAACAAGATCGACACCGTGGAGAAGGAGGAACTCCTGGCCGTCATGCAGACCTACGGCGCGGCCCATGAGTTCAACGCCATCCTGCCCATCTCTGCCAAGAAGGGCGAGGGTGTGGAGGAGCTTCTGAGGGTGTTGGACGAGTTCCTCCCCGAGGGTCCCCAGCTCTTCCCCGAGGACATGGTCACCGACCAGCCCGAGCGGCAGGTCTGCGCCGAGATTTTGCGGGAGAAGCTCCTGCTCTGTCTGGATAAGGAGATCCCCCACGGCACCGCCGTGGAGCTGGTGCGCTTTGCCGAGCGGGAGCGGGACGAGGTCATTGAGATCGACGCCACCATCTACTGCGAGAAGGAGAGCCACAAGGGCATCATCATCGGCAAGGGCGGCTCCATGCTCAAGAAGATCTCCACCTTGGCCCGGCAGGACATCGAGCGCTTCATGGGCGCCAAGGTCTATCTCCAGACCTGGGTGAAGGTGAAGGAGAACTGGCGGGACAATCTGAACCTGATCCACAACTTCGGCTACAAGGACGAGTAATATGCTCATCGACACCAAGGCGCTGGTCCTCCGCGCCGTGGACTATAAGGACAGCGACCGCATCCTCACCCTCTTCACCCAGGACCTGGGCAAGGTGACGGTGCGCGCCCGGGGCTGCCGCCGCCGAGGGAGCCCCCTGGCGGCCTCCAGCCAGCTGCTGACCTGGTCGGAGGTGACCCTCTTCGGTTACCGGGAGCGGTATGGGCTCAACAGCGCCGAGCCCCTGGAGCTCTTCTGGGGAGTGCGTCAGGACGTGGAGAAGCTGGCCTTGGGTTCCTACTTTGCCGAGGTGGTGGAGCGGGTGACCGGGGACGAGCAGCCCGAGCCCGCCCTGTTGTCTCTGATTCTGAACTCCCTCTACGCCCTGGACAAGCTGCAAAAGCCCCAGCCAATTGTGAAGGGGGCCTTTGAGCTCAAGCTGATGGCACTCATCGGCTACGAGCCCCTGATCGCCTCCTGCGCTGTGTGCGGTGCGCCGG
>DYBS01000102.1:1620-7549 GCA_019418525.1 Clostridiales bacterium | reverse complement strand
CCCTGGTCATAGGCCGTTTCCTCCGTCGCGCAGCTCCCGGCAGTAGACCAGGGCCTGTTGGGCGGCGGTGTAGGCATCGGGGGTGTAGCAGTCCGCCCCAATGGCATCGCAGAAACGCTGACTCACCGCCGCTCCCCCCACCATGATACGCACCCGGTCCCGCAGCCCCTGTTTCTCAAAGAGCTGGACCACTCGCTTCATCTCGATCATCGTGGTAGTCAGCAGGGCGGAGCAGCCCACCACCTGGGCGTGATGGGCCACGGCAGCCTCGTAAAAGTGCTCCGCCGACACGTCCACCCCCAGGTCGATCACCGTCAGGGACTGGCCCTCCATCATGATGCGCACCAGCTTCTTGCCGATGTCGTGGATGTCCCCCCGGACCGTGCCCAGGATGACGGTGCCCCGGCTGTCCTCCCGGCTCTGCCGCAGGGCTGGAGCCAGCAGGTCCAGCCCCCGGTTCATGGCCCGGGCGGCGATGAGGACCTCAGGCACAAAGGCCTCGCTGTTCTTGAACTGCTCCCCCAGTTCATTGATGCCCCGCAGAAGGCCCTCCCGGAGGATCTCTTCTCCAGAGATTTCCCCTTCCAGCGCCGCGGAGATGTGCTCCAGCAATTCCGCCGAGCGCCCCTCCTGCACGCTCTCCGCAATGGCACGCAGGCGATCGATCCGCTCTGTTTCGTTCACGATGAGCTCCTTTCCGCCGGGGGAAGGGTTACACCGCGCCCGTCCCGGTAACGCTTGGGCGTCACGCCGGTGACGCGCTTAAAGATTTTGGTAAAATAGCTCTGGTCCTCAAAGCCGCACAGGGCGGCCACCTCCGCCAGACCCAGCGAGGCATCCATCAGCATGACCTTACTCCGCTCCACCCGCACTGAATGGATGTAGGCCATCATGCTCATGCCCGTCTCGTTTTTGAACAAAGTACTGAAATAGGACTTGTTCAGCCCCACATGCTCCGCCACCTGGGCCAGGGAGATCTTCTCGGTGTAGTGGCTCTTGACGTATTCCATGGCGTGGTAGACGATGTCGGAGTGCTTCACTGTGGCAAAACAGAAGGAGCAGGCCAGGAAGCGGTGGAGTACCCGGGTCAGCACCTGGCTGACTTCGTCGGTGGTGCCGCACTCCTCCAGTTCCTCCCAGTAAGCCCCGTTGAGGGCTAACACCTCATTGATGTCCGCGCCGGCGTCGATGGTGGCCCGGGAGAGCAGCACCGCCAGCTCACAGGCCCGCTGGCGGACCCGGCGCATATCGAAGTCACAGGAGAGAAAAATATGGCTGAGCATGAGCTGTAGCCGCTCCTCCGCTCCCGTCCGGTCTTTCTGGAGGATCATGGACTGAAGCTCCTTTTCGTAGCGGATGGGATAGCTGTGTCGGACCGGGCCGCTGTAACAGCTCTCCTTCACTCGATAAATGGCGTTGAGCAGCTGCTCCTGCCGGTAACTGAGCATGGAATTGGTCAGCGCAGCCTGGGCGGCCACTCCGGCGGAAAAGACCTCACTGAGGTGATTGACCTCTTCGGCGGAAAAGACCGGCAGAGTGCGCACCGCCTCCTCCATCTCCCGCTGGGGAAGGCCCATCAGGGTGTCCTCCAGCAGCCCCATGACCACCGGCCCCGCCAGAAGCCCGCCCAGCATCCGGCCAGCCGCATTCTGGAGGACCGCCGCACAGAACACCAGCCCCAAGGGGCAGTAGTAGATATACTTCCCACCCCATCGGAAAGCCTCGCTGCACCCGTAGGAAAAGGTATTGCACGGAACACACCGCCCGCAGGTACATCCGGCACAGAACCGGTGAGCAGGCGGTGTGCACAGGCTGGAGGTTTCCGCGTCGAAGAGCTGGGTCTCCACATGGGTCATGGCAGAAAAATGTCCGCCGTATTCCAGACACCGCCTGGTCAGTTCCGCTTCCACCTTGCTCCTCCCCTTTTTTGCACCAGAATAGGTTTCATTATAACACAGTTTACCCTCTTGACTAGTTATTGCAAAACATCATCGAAAAGAACCATAATCCGGCCTTTTCCCATAGAAACTTCAAATAAAGTCCGCTTTTCTTTGTGCCGCAACGACTTTCTCCATTTTCCGTTTTTCTTTGCCTGCAGAAGGAAAAAATCGTTTTAAAATTCCAAGGATATTACAATACACCGTTTGAAAGGACCTGTATGATAGAACAGCATGTCCCGCTGCCCGGTCAAAGAGAGGAGCCGGACGGCGGTTTCAATTCTGGAACGAAAGAAGGAACACGGAATGAAAAAGTCTCTCGCATCCTTGCTGGCCGCGCTGCTTCTGGTGAGTGCCTCCGGCTGCCAATCCACTGCGGAGAATCCCTCCCCCAGCCAGGAATCCCAGCCCTCTGCCACTCCCAGCGCTCAGACGGAGGAGGCCGCCTGGTCCTCGGAGCACTATGACGAGTCCATGAAGGGCACCACCATCAACCTCTACGGCGTCACCGACGCCATCATCCCCGTGCTGGACGCTTTTTATGAGGACACCGGTATCAAGGTGGAGAACCTGACGCTGCAGAACGGCGAGATCCTGCAGCGCATCACCAATGAGAAGGACGCCGGTACCGTCATCGCCGATGTGTGGTTTACCGGCGGCGCCGACACCTTCATCAGCGCCGCGGACAGCGGCCTGCTCGCCGCCTACAAATCCCCGGAGGCGGAGGACATCGCCGACGATATGAAGGACGCCGACGGCTATTGGACCGGTACCTCCCTCACCGTGGTCAACTGGGTGGTCAACACCGAGGTCATCGACGAGCTGGGCATTGAGGTGCCCACCAAATGGGACGACCTGCTCCAGCCGGAGCTCCAGGGCCTGGTGTCCATGCCGGATCCCGCCTCCTCCGGCACCGCCTACAACACCGTCAGCGCCATCCTCCAGACCCGTGGTGAGGAGGCCGGCTGGGACTACCTGAAGCAGCTCATCCAGCAGGTCCCCTACTTCACCGCCCGCGGCAGCGACCCGGCCAACAACGTCATCGCCGGTGAGGCCGCTGTCGGCATCAACGCCGGTACCGGCAACAAGTCTCTGGAGGAGGACTACCCCCAGGTGGAGCTGGTCTACCCCACCGACGGCACCGGCTGGTGGCCCCAGCCCGTGGCCATTCTGGAGGGCTGCAGCCACCCCGAGGAGGCCAAGGTCTTTATCGACTGGGTCCTCTCCGAGCGGGGCCTGGAGGAAGTTGGAAAGGCCCAGAACGCTATGCTGGTGAAGGATGACGTGCCCGCCCCCGAGGGCATCATGGCTCTGTCTGAGATCACCCTGTTCCCCACGGACTTCAAGGCCAACGCTGCCGACCGTGACGCCATTCTGGAGCAGTGGTCCGAGATGGTGGGCAACTGATCCGCCCATACCGCACATCATTTGTTTGAAAGAAGAAGGAGATATGATCATGAAAAAGAGAGCCCTTTCCCTCCTGCTGGCCGGTGCCACCTGTCTGAGCCTGTCCGCCTGCGGCGGTTCCCCCTCCACGGAGAGCGCTGCTCCCTCTGCGGACGCCGCCCCCTCTGCCAGCCAGACCGCTGAGAATGACCAGCCCTACGCCGGCACCACCCTGAACTTTATCACCTCCTATGGCGGCGTGGAGACCACCTTTGAGAAGTTCACCGAAAAGACCGGCATCAACATTGAGTTCGTCCCCATGTCCAGCGGTGAGGCTTTGGCCAAGCTGGTGGCCGAGGACGGCAAGACCAATGTGGACATCTGGCTGGGCGGCGGCGTAGATTCCTTTATCGAGGCCAAAGATCTGGGATACCTGGAGCCCTATGTCTCCCCCGAGTCCGAGGGCATCGACGACATGTATAAAGACCCCGACGGCTACTGGACCGGCGTGTCTCTCCAGTGTGCCGGCTTCATGGTGAACAACGACCTGATGGAGGAGCTGAACCTGCCCGTTCCTGAGACCTGGGAAGATCTGGCCGATCCCATCTACCAGGGTGAGCTCATCATCGCCAACCCCTCCGTCTCCGGCACCAACTACGCTATGCTCAGTGGCCTCATCCAGAGCTGGGGCGAGGACAAGGCCTGGGATTACTTTGACCGACTGTGCGACAACGTGGACTTCTTCGTGGAGTCCGGCGGCGACGCCCCCAAGAAGGTGGCCGCCGGTGAGTTCGCCGTGGGCGTGGTGCCCATGACCGGTGAGTTCTTCGCCTATGAGGACTCCTACCCCGTCACCATGATCTACCCCCAGGACCTGCTGCCCTGGACCCCCGCCCCCATCGCTATTTTCAAGAACTCCCAGAACATGGACGCCGCCAAGCTCTTCGTGGACTCCCTCCTCTCTGAGGAGGGCCAGGAGCAGCTGCGTTCCTCCGACCCCCGTATTATGACCCGTACCGGCGTGGAGGCTCCCGCCGAGATCGGAAACGTGGATATGAACACCCTGGTGAAGCTGGACGTGGCCAAGATGGGCGCGGACCGCACCGCCATCCTGGAAAAGTGGGCTGATCTCGTTGGCGAAGGTTAAGCTCGCACCTCACGCGGGCAAGCAGACCGGACTTCCGGCCTGCTTGCCCGCTTCCCTGCCTGAGGGACTGCTGATTCTGTGCGTGCTGGGGAGCATTCTGCTGTTCATCCTGTATCCGGTGGCGGCGGTGCTTCTGCGCAGCTTTCAGGCCGACGGTCAGCTCTCGCTCCAGTATTACGCGGATATTTTGTCCAAAAACGGCCTGACTCTGATCTGGAACAGCTTCTTTGTGGCAGCTCTTTCCTCGTTGATCGCCACGGGGCTATCTTTCTGTATCGCCTCCTACCTTTTCCTCTGTCCCGCCCGCCTCAGCCGAAAGATACGCAAGCTCCTGCTGGTCACCCTGGTCTCACCCCCCTTTGTCTCGGCCCTGGCCCTCATCACCCTGTTCGGCCGGCGGGGGCTCATCACCTACGGTCTCCTGGGGCTGAGCGTCAACCCCTATGGCTGGCAGGGCATTGTGCTCCTGCAGGTCATCGGGAACACCTCTCTGGCCTCCCTCCTGCTGTGCAGCGCCTTTGACCGGGTGGACCCGGCCCAGCTGCGGGCCTCTCTGGATCTGGGTGCCTCCTCGCTGACTACCTTTCGTCGGATCGTACTGCCCACGGTGCGTCCGGGCATGCTCTCGGCTTTGTTTCTCCTCTTTACCGTGAACCTGGCCGACTTCAGTACCCCCATCATCATCGGAGGCAAATTCAAAGTGCTGGCCACTGAGGCCTACTCCCTCATCATCTCCTCCGGCGATCTGGGGAAGGGCGCGGCCATCAGTGTACTGCTCCTCATTCCCGCTCTGCCTGCCTTTTTCTTCTACACCCGCTTCATGCGCCGCAGCCGGGATACCGGCGGCAGCGGTAAGCTGGCCATGCAGGCCGAGGGCCTGCTCCGCCTGCCCCGGTGGTGTACCCTACCCATGCTGGCGGTGATGGTGGCGTTCTTCCTGGTCATGGCCCTGAAGTACGGCAACATCCTCCTCTCCGCCGTGGCCAACACCTCCACCGGGCACATCCAGTTCACCACCCAATACATCGCCATGCTGCGGGATGATATGGTGGAATCTTTCCTGCGCAGCATCGGCTACTCCCTGGTGGCCGGCGTCATCAGCTCGGTGGTGGGCATCCTGCTGTCCTACTACCGGGTGCGGCGGAAGTTCCCCCTGTATGCCTTTGAGTTTATCGCCTCCCTGCCCTATATCATCCCGGGCACCTTTTTCGGCCTGGGCTACATCGTGGCCTTCAACGGTGAATGGCTCCACCTTACCGGTACCGCCGCCATTGTGATCCTCAATCTGGCCTTCCGCCAGATCTCGGTGTCCAACAAGGCGGCCAACGCCCTCTTCCCCACCCTGGACCTGCGGATGGAGGACGCCGCCCGGGACCTGGGAGCCAGCCGGATCGGGGCGCTGTTTACCGTGGTGATCCCCCAACTGCTGCCCGCGGCCCTGACCAGCTTTGTGCAGACC
>DYBS01000102.1:0-1610 GCA_019418525.1 Clostridiales bacterium | reverse complement strand
GTGCAGACCTTCACCGCCAGCATGACGGCAGTGGGCGCGGTCATCTTTCTCATTTCTCCGGGCCACAATGTGGCCAGTGTGGACATGTTCAAGGCCATCTCCAGCGGCGGATACGGCCTGGGTGCGGTGCTGGCCGTGATGGTAGTGATCGTGATTGTGCTGGTCAATCTGGCGGCGTCCTTCCTGCTGGAACACCTGGCAGGCGGACGGCGCACGGCACCCCAATCCTGACTGAGGAGGTCTTGCCATGTTTCTCGAATTGGATCATCTCTCCAAGCTCTATCAGGGCAACGACGGTGTGCGCTCCCTGTCCCTGAGCGTGAAAGAGGGAGAATTTCTCACGCTACTGGGCCCCTCCGGATGTGGAAAGACCACCACCCTCAACCTCATCGGCGGCTTTCTCAAAGCCGACAGCGGCCGCATCCTGCTGGAGGGGGAAGATATCACCCATATCCCTCCGGAGCGGCGGCCCATTGCCACGGTCTTTCAGAACTACGCCCTCTTCCCCCATCTGAGCGTGCTGGACAACGTGTGCTATGGTCTCATCCACATGCGCCATATGAAGCGCAAGGAGGCCGCCGAGGAGGCCCGGCGTTTTCTCTCTATCGTGGGCCTGCCCCAGTACGCCAATTCCCGCATCTCCAGTCTCTCCGGCGGCGAGCAGCAGCGGGTGGCTCTGGCACGCGCTATGGCCACCAACCCCAAGATCCTGCTGCTGGACGAGCCGCTGTCCAACCTGGACGCCAAGCTGCGCATTAAGCTGCGCCAGGAGCTCAAGGCCCTCCAAAAGCAACTCCAAATCACCATGATTTTTGTCACTCACGATCAAGAGGAGGCCCTGTCCCTTTCCGACCGTATCGTGGTTATGGAGAAGGGGTGTGTAGCCCAGGTGGGCACCCCTCAGGAGGTCTACTACCATCCGGTAAGCCGTTATGTCTCCTCCTTTATCGGCAAATCCAATTACCTGCCTGGGGATGGGAATACCACTCTGGTCCGCCCGGAAGAGATCTCCCTCCTCCCCTCGGAGCAGGGCCCCTTCACCATCCTGGAGCGGACCTTTATGGGCTCTCACACGGAGTATATCCTCTCCGATGGGAATACCCGCTTGGAAGCGGAGCTCTACGGAGAGGCCAACAGCCACTTCCAGCCCCAGACCCGGGTGGAGGTGCACTTCCATCACCGGCAGACAGTCGCGGAATCCTAGGCTCTGGCGGTCTTTGAGCCTTGAAGTGCAGTTTTCCCCTGTAAAACTCAAAAACGCCCCCGGTCTGATTCAGACCGGGGGCATTTTATTATGCAAGCTTACTTCAAAGGTACGTCCCGGAAGGCCTCACCTATCACCCGGGCGGTACATCCACCCGCGGTGAGCTCGGTGATCCGGGCCTGAAAGCCCTCCACCGCCCCCTCGGGGAGCAGGGCATGGATGGTCACATCGGCGCCGTACTCGGTCTCCCCCAGCACGCCGCCCGCGCCCTCCACCTCCAGCTTCATCCGCTCGAAGAGGGCGTAGGGGCAGGGCACCGCCACCTCGGCCCAGCGGCGCACCACCGAAATACCGGCGGCGTCCAGGGCGTCCTTGGCCGAGCGGGTGTAGGCCCGCACCAGACCCC
>DYBS01000101.1 GCA_019418525.1 Clostridiales bacterium | reverse complement strand
GAGCAGCAGAACCCCATCAATAACTACCACTTCATCTCGGAAGACGGGCGCTGGAAGCTGAATCTGACCCAGAACTTCATCTCCCTGTCCACCCTGGTCTACCCCCGGTGGGAGGAGTTTGCCCGCCGTCTGGACAAGCCCCTGGCCGCCTTCATCGACCTCTACCATCCCGACTTCTTTGACCGCATCGGCCTGCGGTATGTCAACGCCGTCTCCCGCCAGCGCCTGGGCCTCACCGACCTGCTGTGGGATGACCTCATTCAGTCTCCCTACCTGGGCATCCTGGGCGAGCCCGACGTGGACGAAAAAGAGGTGGCCAAGTGTACCCTGGACATGGAGATCAAGCTGCCCGAGGACTGCCGCCTGAAGCTCCACGCCGGCCCCGGCCTGCTGGGCAACGCCGCCAAGAAGGACCCCGAGCCCAAGTTCATCCTGGACCAGGACCTGTCCGCCACCGGCAAAATCACCGCTGAGCAGATCCCCGCCAAGCTGGACAAGCTCCATGAGTACGCCGGCGGCCTCTTCCATGGGGCCATCACCGATGAACTCCACGACGCCATGGGCCCGGTGGCCGTGAACTGAGGGAGGGTCCTGCCATGACCACCGTCCGTGCCGCTGTCCCCGCCGATCTGGAGTCCCTGTGGGCCCTGGTGCAGCGGGCGGTGGCCCATATGAACGCCATTGGCAACCCCCAGTGGGGGGCGGACTACCCCACCCGGGCCCACTACGAGGCCGATCTGACCGCTGGGGAGCTCTATGTGGCGGTCAACGGGGAGGGCCGGGTGCTGGGCTGCGCCTGCATCAACGGCAAGGAATCCCCCGAGTACGCCGACGTGGCCTGGAGCTACAACGGACCGGTGCTGTCGGTCCACCGTCTGGCGGTGGACCCTGAAGTACAGCGCCAAGGGGTGGCCACCGCCCTCATCACCCACGCCGAGGACCTGGCCCGCAGCCAGGGTGTGAAGGCCCTCCACGTGGACACCTATGCCAAAAATAACCGGATGCAGGCTCTCTTTACCAAGCGGGGCTACGTCCAGCGGGGGGACATCTCCCTCCACGGCCGGCCCCTGCGCTATCCCTGCTTTGAAAAGCGGCTCATGGAGTGATTTCCGATGAAAAAATTACTGATCGTTGTGGATTATCAGGTGGACTTTGTGAACGGAACCCTGGGTTTCTCCGGCGCTGAGGGGCTGGACGGCCCCATCGCGGCAAAGATTGCGGAATACCGCGCCGCCGGAGACGATGTGGTGTTTACCTACGACACCCACGGCTCCAACTACGCCTCCACCCAGGAGGGTCGGAAGCTCCCGGTGGCCCACTGCATCGCGGGCAGCGCCGGGTGGGAACTCTACGGGGAGACGGGAAAGGCCGCCGCTCCCGACGACCTGCGCTTCCGCAAGCCCACCTTTCCCTCTCTGGAACTGGCCGAGTGGCTCAAGGGCCGCGCCTACCGGCAGGTGGAGCTGTGCGGGCTGGTGTCCCACATCTGCGTACTGTCCAACGCCGTGATGGTGAAGGCCGCTCTCCCCGAGACGGAGATCGTGGTGGACGCCGCCCTCACCGCCAGCTATGACCCGGCCCTCCATGAGAAGGCCCTGGACGTGCTGGAGGGGCTGCAAATTACCGTCCTCCACCGCTGAGAATCGAGGTTTTACCATGAAACAGCATATGAATTACACCATGCTCTGCGACTTCTACGAGCTGACCATGGCCAACGGCTATTTCCAGACCGGCATGGCCGATCAGATCTGCTACTTTGACGTGTTCTTCCGCAACGTGCCCGACGGGGGCGGCTTCGCCATCGCCGCGGGCCTGGAGCAGATCATCGACTATATCAACGAGCTCCACTTTGACGAGGAGGACATCGAATACCTGCGTAAGAAGGGTGGCTTCTCTGAGAAGTTCCTGGAGTATCTCCGCACCTTCCGCTTCACCGGGGACATCTGGGCCGTGCCGGAGGGCACCCCCATCTTCCCCCGGGAGCCCATCCTCACCGTCCGAGCCCCCGCCATCCAGGCCCAGTTCATCGAGACCTTCGTGCTGCTGAGCCTGAACCACCAGTCCCTCATCGCCACCAAGTCCAACCGCATCGTCCGGGCCGCCTCCGGCCGCCCGGTCAGCGAGTTCGGCTCCCGCCGGGCCCAGGGCAGCGACGGCGCCCTGCTGGGCGCCCGGGCGTCCTATATCGCCGGGTGCGCCGGCACCGCCTGCACCCTGGCCGACGAGCTCTACGGCTCCCCCGCCGGCGGCACCATGGCCCACTCCTGGGTGCAGATGTTCCCCGACGAGTACACCGCCTTCAAAACCTATTGCGAGCTCTACCCCCACTCGGCCACGCTGCTGGTGGACACCTACAATGTACTGAAATCCGGCGTCCCCAACGCCATCAAGGCTTTTAAGGAAGTGCTGCTGCCCCAGGGCATCACCAACTGCGCCATCCGGCTGGACAGCGGCGACCTCACCTACCTGTCCAAAAAGGCCCGGGCCATGCTGGACGCGGCGGGGCTCACGCAGTGCAAGATCGTGGCCTCCAACGCCCTGGACGAGTATATCATCCGGGACCTGCTGCTCCAGGGGGCGGCCATCGACTCCTTCGGCGTGGGCGAGCGGCTTATCACCTCCAAGAGCGAGCCGGTGTTCGGCGGCGTGTACAAGCTGGCCGCCATCGAGGACAAAGAGGGCAACATCATCCCCAAAATCAAGATCAGCGCCAACCCCGGCAAGATCACCAACCCTCACTTCAAGAAGGTGTATCGCCTCTTCGACAACGCCTCCGGCAAGGCCTTCGCCGACCTCATTACCCTGTGGAACGAGACGGTGGACGAGAGCGCCCCGCTGGAGCTCTTCGACCCCGACGCCACCTGGAAGCGCAGCACCGCCACCGACTTCACCGCCAAGGAGCTGCTGGTGCCCATCTTCCAGGGCGGCAAGCAGGTGTACGCCTCCCCCTCCATTACCGAGATGCGCACCTACTGCGCCTCCCAGATCGACCTGCTGTGGGACGAGGTCAAGCGCTTCGAGAACCCCCACACCTACTATGTGGATCTGAGCCAGGACCTGTGGGACATCAAGCAGGACCTGCTCAAGCGCCGGGGCGGTCGCTGAGCCGTCCCCTCTGCCCGCCGCGGCCCGACCGGCCGCGGCGGGCTTTTTCTCTTCTTCCACCGGCGGAGCGGTATCGGTTAAAGAAATTTTAATGCTTTTTGCCGTTCCTTTTGAAGCAACGCTGTGATAAAATGAATCTGTCCGTGTGTGAACGCAACGAATGCAGAGGTGTCTATCATGACTCAAAGCTATGACTGTCTGGTCATCGGCGCGGGCTTTGCCGGTGCCGTGGCCGCCCGCGAGCTGGCCGAGCGCGGCGGGAAGCGTGTCCTGGTGCTGGAGCGCCGGAACCACATCGCCGGCAACGCCTACGACCTGCCCGACGAGGCCGGCGTGATCATCCACCAGTACGGCCCCCATATTTTCCATACCCGGGACCGCCGGGTGTACGACTATCTCTCCCGTTTTACCCGCTGGCGTGACTACCAGCATCGGGTGGTGGCCAATGTCCACGGTGTGGAGATGCCCGTCCCCTTCAACCTGACCAGCCTGGAGCTGGCCTTCGGCAAAGAGAAGGCCCAGCGCCTGGAGAAAAAGCTCATCGAGCAGTACGGTGCCGAGCAGAAGGTCACCATCCTGGACCTGCGCAAGAACCAGGACCCGGAGATCGCCGCCTTGGCCGACTATGTGTATGAAAACGTGTTCCTCCACTACACCATGAAGCAGTGGGACCAGTCCCCGGAGGAGATCGACCCCAACACCACCGCCCGGGTGCCGGTGTTTCTGTCCCGGGATGACCGCTATTTCCAGGACCCCTGGCAGGGGATGCCCCTGGGCGGGTATACCGCCCTGTTCCGCAGTCTGCTGGACCACCCCAACATCACCGTGGAGCTGGGCGTGGACGCCCGCACCCGGCTGAAGCTGCACACCGGCGGCGTGGAGCTGGACGGCGCCCCCTTCCCCGGCATCGTCATCTACACCGGCGCGGTGGACGAGCTCTTCGACTGCCGCTATGGGCGCCTTCCGTACCGCACCCTGGAGTTCCAGTTCGAGACCCACCCGGTGGAGTGGTACCAGTCCCACGGTACCGTGAACTACACGGTGAGCGAGCCCTGGACCCGCATCACCGAGTTCAAGTACCTCACCGGCCAGGTGCTCCACGACCGAACCACCATCGCCAAGGAGATCTCCCACGCCTATACCGGCGCCGAGGGCGAGACCCCCTACTACGCCATCATCAATCCGGCCAACAACGCCCTCTATGCCCAGTACCGGAACCAGTGCGCCAACCTGGGCCAGTTCTATCTGCTGGGCCGGCTGGCCGAGTACAAATACTACAATATGGACGCCATCGTGGCCCGCGCCCTGTCGCTGTGCGATGACCTCCTGCAAAGGAAGGACTGAATCCTGTGGAGAAGCTGATCACCTTCGCCGTCCCCTGCTACAATTCCGCGGCCTACATGGACCACTGTGTGGAGACCCTTCTCACCGGCGGTCCCGATATTGAGATCATTCTGGTGGATGACGGCTCCACCAAAGACGACACCCCCGCCATCTGCGACCGCTATGCCCAGCAGTACCCCGGGATCGTCCGGGCCATCCACCAGCCCAACGGCGGCCACGGCGAGGGCGTCAACCAGGGCATCCGCAACGCATCGGGCCTCTACTACAAGGTGGTGGACTCCGACGACTGGCTGGACACCGAGTCCCTGAAGAAGGTGCTGGACAAGCTGCGCCAGTTTGCCAAGATGAAACACCCGGTGGATCTGATGATCGCCAACTACGTCTATGAGCACGTGGAGGACCAGACCCAGAAGGTTATGCGCTACACCAACGTGTTCCCCCAGAACCGGATCTTCAACTGGTCCCAGATCGGCCGCTTCCGCCCCTCCCAGTACCTGCTGATGCACTCGGTGATCTACCGCACCGAGCTTCTGCGCAAGTGCGGGCTGGAGCTGCCCAAGCACACCTTCTATGTGGACAACATCTTCGTGTACCAGCCCCTGCCGTATGTCAAGACCATGTACTACATGGACGTGGACCTGTACCGCTACTTCATCGGCCGGGCTGACCAGAGTGTCAACGAGAAGGTGATGGTCACCCGGGTGGACCAGCAGCTGCGGGTTACCAAGCTGATGATCGACGCCCACGACCTGAATCGAGTCCGCGCCTCCCTGCCCAAGCTGAGCCGGTACATGTTCAACTACCTGGCCATGATGATGACCATCTCCTCCATCTTCCTCATCATCGACGGCTCCCCCGAGGCGCTGGGCAAGCGCACTCAGCTGTGGGAGTATCTGCGCACGGTGGACCGGCACATCTACCACAAGATGAAGTACCGCGCCGTGTCGGCAGTGTCCAACATCCCCGGCTACCAGGGCCGCAAGCTGTCGGTGGGGCTCTACCGGCTGGCCCGGAAGATCTACAAGTTCAACTAAAACACAACGCGGGTGCGTCCCTGAACGGACGCACCCGCGTTTTTATATAATTTTAGTCCAAAATCTGGATGGCGGCCCCCAGCACGCCCGAGCCGATATAGACGCTCAGCGTGGCGTCCATCTCGCCGGGCCAGAGGTGCTCGTACTGGGGGAAGCGCTCCCGCAGCTTCCCGGCCAGCTCGGCCATCTCGGTGGGGGCGCCGCCGTTGGCCACCGCCAGGTTGTAGCGCTTGCCCTCCTGGAAGTGTTGCTCCAGCAGTTCCAGGAGTTTGCCCTGTACCGCCTTGCGCCCCCGCACCTTGGCCACGCTGGAGAGCTGGCCGTCGGCGGCAAAGCCCACCAGAGGCTTGATGTTCAGCACCGTCCCGGCCAGCGCGGTGATCTTCCCGATACGCCCGCCCTTCTGGAGGTACTCCAGGGTGTCCACTGAGAAGAAGGGGAAGGTGTTGGCGATGAGCTGGGGCACCCGGCGGTCCCGGAGCTCGGCAAAGCTCATCCCGGAGCAGATGTCCTCCCAAACCTGCAGGAGCATCATACCAATTCCCAGACTGCCGCTGAGGGAGTCAAAGACGGCGATCTCCAGGTCCTCCCGGCTCTCGGCCTGGAGGCGCACCATGTTGTAGGTCCCCGAGAGGCCGGAGGACAGGTGGATGGCGATAACCTTTTCATACCCCGCCGCGGCGATGCAGTCCAGGGTATCCTTCACCGTGCCGCCGTCGGGCAGGGAGGTCTTTGGCAGCTCTCCCGCCGCCAAGCGGGCATAGATATCGCTGGCAAAGAGATCCACCCCGTCGGAGTACTCCCCGTCCTTGCAGCGGATCTTCAGCGGAAGCACGAAAATCGGCTTGTCCGCCCGAAGCACTGCGCTCAGGTCGGCACAGGAATCGGTCAAAAGGGCGATCTTCTCCGGGTTGCTCCCGCTGCTGCTCCACTCACTTGACAACGCCATCATCCCATCCTATCATATGATTTGCAGATCCGCCCGGATCTTTCGCATAACAATGTTATGCGAGTATTATACCCGTCAAAAGCCCGCCATGTCAAGTGAAAAGGAGGTGCCGCACGTTGGAGTACCAGCAGCGCCGGAAGGAACAGGCACGGCAGACCGAGCAGGCGATCTTACAGGCGGCCATGGAACTCTCCCGGCAAAAGACCTTTGACAAGGTCTCGGTGCGGGATATCTGCCAAAAAGCCGGGATCACCACCGGCGCATTCTACCACCACTTCAAGTCCAAAGATGAGATGCTGCTGCGGGGGTTCGCCCCCCTGGACCGGTATATGGAGCAGGCCCTGGCTGGACACGAGGAGGACCCGCCTCTGGAGCGGCTCTGGCTCCTGCTGACCACCTATGCCAGCTTCATGGAGTCCCTGGGCTGGGAGCTGGTCACCCGCTACTACCAGCAGCGGCTGGGGACGCCCCCCTCCCACTCCATCGACCCCCACCGCTTCACCTACCGAGCCATGCTGGAGGCCCTACAACAGTGTCAGGCACTGGGACAGATGCCCGACGGGTACACGCCAGAATGGCTGGCCGATTTTCTCTTCCGGCACTTCCGCGGGGTCATCATCGACTGGATCATCCACCAGGGGAGCTATCCGCTCCTGTCCCGCCTGGAACAGGACTATCACTTATTTTTTACCATTTTTCAACAACATTAACCGCAATAATAAAGTCCGCACCGGAATCACCGGTGCGGACTCTTGTTTTATTTGCCGATAAAGACCTGGACCCAGGATGTACCCTGGCAGCCCACGCCGATGTGCGTAAAGTCCGGGTTCAGGATATTGGCCCGGTGGCCGGGCGAGTTCATCCACCCCTCCACCACGGCTGCGGCACTTGTGTAGCCCGCGGCGATGTTCTCGCCCGCGGTCCAGTAGCCGCTGACGCCGCACTCACTCAGCACGGTGAAGCAGCTGCTGCCGTCCGGCCGGTCGTGGGAGAAGTACTCCGCCACCTCAGGGGCACGGACATCCGCCGCCGCGTCCAGCTCGGGCAGCGTGGACAGGGGCGCAAGGCCCTCCTTGGCCCGCTCCTCATTCACCAGACGCACCACTTCGGCCTCCGTCTCCTCCACCGACTGGGTAGGCGCAGGGGTGGGCGTGGG
>DYBS01000100.1:2234-7639 GCA_019418525.1 Clostridiales bacterium | reverse complement strand
CCCAAGGCGCACCCCGGCTTATGTTCCACTGCCGTGGAATTGCGCTGGCACGGCAAAACAAAAACCAGGCCGGTTGCCTATGAACAGCCTGTTGTACTGCCGGCAAAACCAGGTGGCCGCAAGGCCGCCCACTTGGAGGGGTGTGGAGAGGGGAACGAGAAGTTCCCCTCTCCGCCTTTTCTTTCCCCGGTTTCTTTTCCGCGAAAAGAAATCGGGCGCTGTCCGCGTAGGACGCCCGCGCGGCGAGCGCACATCTTCCCCCGTATCGGGGGGCCCAATTTTTCTTTGGGAATTGACAAACGGCCCGAAACGGCCTATCATAAAACGCAAGTGCAAGGGAGCTTTCGCTGAGAAGGCTGAGAGGAGGGTACTGACCCTCGACCTGACCTGATTTGGGTAATGCCAACGTAGGGATGCACCGCCGCAGGAGCGACCGGTCCGTTTAGGACGGGTCTTACTTTGCCATTCATGGGCGGGATGTCCCCGGTTGGGACGTCCCGCCTTTTTTGTCGCTCCCCACAAGCGGAAAGGAAGATGGAGTATGAAACGAGTATTGACCATCGCCGGCAGCGACTCCAGCGGCGGCGCCGGCATCCAGGCGGATTTAAAAACCATGACCTGTCTGGGCGTGTTCGGCATGAGCGCTATCACCGCTCTCACCGCCCAGAACACCACCGGCGTGCGGGACGTGCTGGAGGCTACGCCGGAGTTCGTGGCCGAGCAGCTGGACTGCGTCTTTGAAGACATCCGCCCCGATGCGGTGAAGATCGGTATGGTGTCCTCTGCCCCCATCATTCGTGCCATCGCCGCCAAGCTCCGGGAGTACCGGGCGGAGAACATCGTGGTGGACCCGGTGATGGTGGCCACCAGCGGCTCCAGCCTCATACAGGACAGCGCCCTCACCGCCCTCATGGAGGAGCTCTTCCCCCTGGCCGCCGTCATTACCCCCAACATTCCCGAGGCCCAGCGGCTGTGCGGCTTCGCCATCGAGAGCGACGCCGATATGCTCCGGGCGGCGGAAACCATCGGCGCCACCATGTCCGGGGGCGTACTCATCAAGGGCGGCCACCGCACCGACACCGCCGACGACCTCCTCTGGTGGAAGGGCGAGGCCCACTGGCTCCGCGCCCCCCGAGTGGACAACCCCAACAACCACGGCTCGGGCTGCACCCTCTCCTCCGCCATCGCCTCCTTCCTGGCCCTGGGAGATGAGCTCCCCGAGGCCGTGCGGAAGGCCAAGGCCTACATCACCGCCGCCATGGAGGCCCAGCTGGACCTGGGCCAGGGCAGCGGCCCGCTCAAGCACAACTACGCCATTCCGGAAGGAGGAAATATTCAATGAACGCAAGTGTTGCCATTCAGGTCCTGCCCAAGGTGCTGGAACAGGAGGAGACCCGTCGCATCGTGGATGAGGTCATTTCCTACCTCGCCTCCACGGGCCTGCACTATGTGGTGGGCCCCTTTGAGACCACGCTGGAGGGCGATCTGGACGAGCTCCTGGACATCGTGAAGGAGTGCTGCCGCATCTGCACCAACGCCGGCGCCCCCAGCGTGATGAGCTATGTAAAGATCAGCTACAAGCCCGACGGCGTCTGGACCATCGACGACAAGACGGGCAAATATCAAAATGGTTAAGGAAAGAGAGGTATTTCCCCCATGAAAACCACCACTCATACCCCCGCCATGACCCGGGCCAACAGCATCTCGGTGCGCAAGATGGTGCTCACCGCCATGCTGGCCGGACTGGGCTTCGTGCTGTCCACCTTTGTCTACTTCCCCTCCATGGCCCCCTTCCAGCACTTCTGCAACATCATCGGCGCGGTGTTCCTGGGGCCCTGGTACGGCTTCGCCGCCGCTCTCCTGACCGGCCTTCTGCGGATGCTCACCGGGCGCACCATCCAGGCAGTGGTGGGCGCCATCTTCGGTGCCTTCCTGTCCGGCCTTCTGTACCAGAAGACCAAGAAGCTTTGGCTGGGCTATCTGGGCGAAGTGGTGGGCACCGGCTTCATCAGCGCTATGGTGGCCTATCCCCTCATGAAGCAGTTCTACGGCCTGGACGCCCAGTCCCCCTTCTTCTACATCCCCGCCTATCTGCCCTCCTCCGCCGTGGGCGGCCTGATGGGCTGCGCGGTGATCCTGCTGCTCAAGCGCTCCGGGGCTCTGGACCGGATGCTGGACCAGCTCAAGCGCTGAGGTAGCCATGGAACGAGCTGATTTCGCTTCCTGCCTCCGCGCCGTGCGGGAGAGGACCCCGCTGGTGCAGTGCATCACCAATTTCGTCACCGTCAATGACTGCGCCAACATCCTCCTGGCCGCGGGCGGCTCCCCCACCATGGCCCACGACATCCGGGAAGTGGAGGAGGCAGTGGCCGGGGTGCGCGCCCTGGTGTGCAACCTGGGCGCCATCGGGGACGTGGAGGCCATGCTCCTGGCCGGGAAGAAGGCCAACGAGCTGGGCGTCCCGGTCATTCTGGACCCGGTGGCCGCCGGGGTCACTACCCTGCGGCGGGAGGCCTGCGCCTCTCTTTTGAAGGAGGTCCGCTTCACCGTCATCCGGGGCAACGCCTCGGAGATCCGCGCCCTGGCCCTCCATGAGGCCGGAGGCAGCGGCGTGGACGTGGCCGCCGGGGACGCCGTCACCGAGGACACCCTCCCCACCGCGGTGGAGCTGTGCCGCACCCTGGCAAACAAAACCGGCGCGGTGGTGGCCCTCTCCGGCGCGGTGGACATCCTCACCGACGGAACGGAAACCGTCCTCCTGCGCAACGGCTGCGCCACCATGAGCCGCATCACCGGCAGCGGCTGCATGCTCACCGCCCTGCTCGGGGCCTTCTGCGGGGCCAATCCGGAGCGCCCTCTCCCCGCCGCCGCGGCCGCCGTGGCCGCCATGGACCTGGCCGGGGAACGTGCGGAGGCCCTCCGCCTTCAGAAGGGCACCGGCAACGCCACCTTCCGCACCGACCTCATCGACGCCATGTTCAACCTCACTGAAGAAGAATTGTCACAAGGAGTACACTATGAAATTTACCAGGGATGAGATCCGCAGCGCCATGCTGCTCTACGCCGTCACCGACCGCGCCTGGCTGGGCGGCCGCACCCTCCCCGAAGTCACCGAGGAAGTCCTGAAAAACGGGGCCACCTTCCTCCAGGTCCGGGAGAAGGGCATGGACCACGACGCCTTTCTGGCCGAGGCCGAAGTGCTGAAGGAGCAGGCCGCCCGTTACCACGTCCCCTTCGTGGTCAACGACTCCATTGAGGTGGCGCTGGAGTGCGACGCCGACGGCGTCCACGTGGGCCAGAGCGACATCGTGGGGAAGGATGTCCGCGCCCTCATCGGTCCGGACAAGATTCTGGGCATCTCGGCCAACACGGTGGAGACCGCCGTGGCCGCCGAGAAAGCCGGGGCCGACTACATCGGCGTGGGCGCCGTGTTCGGCACCACCACCAAGAAGGACGCCAAGAGCCTCACCGTGGAGGCCCTGCGGGCCATCTGCGAGGCGGTGACCATCCCGGTGGTGGCCATCGGCGGCATCAACGCCGACAACCTCCTCCAGCTCAAGGGCAGCGGCGTGGACGGTGTGGCGGTGGTGTCCGCCATCTTCGCCCAGAAAGACCCCGGCGCGGCCACCGCCCACCTGCGTGGCCTGGCGGAGGAACTGGTGGCCTCCCATGGATAAGCGCTTCTGCATTTTCGACATGGACGGCACTCTGGTGGACTCCATGCCCTTCTGGAGCGCCCTGGGAAAAGACTACCTGAACGCTCTGGGCATCACCCCCACGGCGGAACAGCTGGCCCCCATCGGCCCCATGACCATGCTGGAGGCCGCCGCCTACTTCATGGACCTCTTTTCCATCCCCGGCCCGCCGGAGCGCATCGTCCGGGAAATGGAGGCCGTCATGGAGGACCACTACCGCTCGGATGTGCCGCTGAAGCCGGGTATGAAGGAGTATCTGGAAGCCTTGAAGGCCCGGGGCGTCCGGCTGTGCATCGCCACCGCCACTGCCGAGCCTCTGTCCCATACCTGCCTCACCCGGCTGGGGGTGGATGACCTCTTTGAGTTCCTCCTGAGCTGTGAGACCATCGGGGTGGGCAAGACCAACCCCGACATTTACCTGGAGGCGGCCCGCCGCCTGGGGGCTCAGCCGGAGGAGATCGCCGTCTTTGAGGACGCCCCCTACGCCGCCCGCACCGCCAAGGCAGCGGGTTTCTATACTGTGGCGGTGGCCGAGCCCACCTACGCCGCCGGCTGGCCAGAGCTCTCCGCTCTGACCGACGAGACCATCACCGATTGGAGGAACGCCCTATGACGGTCACCCAGCGCCTCTATGAGGCAGCCCGCCCCGTGTGGCAGCAGTGCCACGAGCACCCCTTTGTGAGGGGCATCGGGGACGGCACTCTGGACAAAGAAAAATTCCAGTGGTTCCTGCTCCAGGACTATCTCTATCTCTTCGACTACGCCCGGGTGTTCGCCTGGGGCGTCATCAAGGCTCGGGACGCCGGGCTCATGCGCACCTTTTCGGCCAATGTGGACGCCATTCTGGGGGGCGAGATGAAGATCCATCGCTCCTACATGGCCCGGCTGGGGATCACCGAGGAGCAGGTGCTCCAGGTGAAGCCCGCCCTCTCCAACACCTCCTACACCCACTACATGCTGGCGGTGGCCGCCGCCGGGGGCCCGGCGGAGATCATCGCCGCCATTCTGGCCTGCTCCTGGAGCTATGCCGAGATCGGCGAGGAGCTGGCCAAAATCCCCGGTGCGCTGGACCATCCCTTTTACGGCGAGTGGGTCCAGGGCTACGCCGGCGAGGAGTACCACAAGACCAACGACGCCCTGGTGGCCCTCATGGACGAGCTGGCAGCGGGCTGCACCGAGGAGCAGTACGCCCGCCTGGAGGAAATTTTCGTGAATTGCAGCCGCTACGAGCTGGGCTTTTGGGAGATGGCATGGACACTGGAACGGTAAGCGCGCTGGAATTTGAGGGGGTATCCTACCAGTACCCGGTGGAGGATTTCGACATCGTGGACGATCTGTCCTTCCGGGTGGCCCCCGGCTCCTTCCACTGCATCGTGGGCGTAAGCGGCTGCGGCAAGAGCACCATCTTCCGCATGACCAACGGCCTTTTAAAGCCCAAGCGGGGGATCATCCGGGTGGGCGGCGAGCCGGTGGAGGGCCGGAAGGGCTACTGCGGCTACATGCCCCAAAAAGATCTGCTCTTCCCCTGGCGTCCCGTGTGGGAAAATGTGGCCCTCCCCCTGGAGGTGAAGGGCGGCCTCTCCAAGGCTCAGCGCCGGGAGCAGGCCCTGGCGGCCCTGGAGGACGTCGGCCTCTCCGGCTGCGGAGACAAGATGCCCCACGAGCTCTCCGGCGGCATGCGACAGCGGGCGGCCTTCGCCCGCTGTCGCA
>DYBS01000100.1:0-2224 GCA_019418525.1 Clostridiales bacterium | reverse complement strand
CGCCCGCACCATGCTCACCGGCAGCGACCTGCTGCTGCTGGACGAGCCCTTCTCCGCCCTGGACTTTTTGACCCGCCTCTCCATGCAGGAGTGGCTGCTCGATCAGTGGCAGAAACACAAAAAGACTATTTTGTTCATCACCCATGACGTGGAGGAGGCCCTTTTCCTCTCCCAGAGCGTGCTGGTGGTGGAGTCCACCCCCATCCACGTTCTCTCCGACGTACCGGTGCCCGCGCCGGTGCCACGGGACCGGTCCTGCCTCAAAGACCCGGCTATGGTGGAGCTGAAAGAGCGGCTCATCGCCCTTCTGAGAAAGCAGGTGGAGGTATGAAAAAAGCCTGTAAGGCCAATCTGCCCGCTCTGGTGTTCCTCTTTGCCCTGCTTATCCTGTGGCAGGCGGGAGCCACCGGCATGGATGCCGCCTACATCCTCCCCTCTCCCACGCAGATTTTACAGAAACTCTGGGAGCTGCGGGGTCCCCTCTTCACGGTGCACCTCCCCGCTACCATGACAGTCACCGCCATCGGCCTGGTGATCTCCCTGGTGCTGGGGCTGGGACTGGCGGTGGCCATGGACCTGAGCGACCTGGTCCGCCGGATGCTCTACCCCCTGGTGGTGGTCTCCCAGACCATCCCCACCACCGCCATTGCCCCCCTCTTCGTGCTGTGGTTCGGCTACGGCATCTGGAGCAAGGTGCTGGTGACGGTGCTCATCACCTTCTTCCCCATCACCATCACGGTGTACGACGGCCTGCGCTCGGCCAAGACCGAGATGGTGGAGCTGCTGACCACCTACGGGGCCACCCGGCGGGCTATTTTCCTCAAAATTAAAGTCCCCTGCGCCCTGCCCTACTTCTTCTCCGCCCTGAAAATGGCCATCCCCATGAGCGTCATCGGCGCGGCCATCGGCGAGTGGCTGGGGGCTCAGAGCGGTCTGGGCTACTTCTCCCGCCGCATGATGACCCAGCTGGACGGCGCGGGGGTGTTCGCCCCCATCGTGCTGCTCTCGGTGGTGGCTATGGCCGCCGTGGGCGTGGTGGCCCTGCTGGAGCGGCGCTTTGTCCGCTGGCGGGGGGAATCTTAAATCAAGAAAGGAATTTCCATCGTATGAAACGAATTGCGGCTCTCGCCCTCACCGGGGCGCTGCTCCTCTCCGGCTGCTCCGGCAGCACGTCCAGTCCCTCCGCCTCCCCCGCCGACGGGGACGGGGAAAATTTGCGGGAGATCAGCGTGGTGCTGGACTGGTACCCCAACGCCCTCCACGCCTTCCTGTACGACGCCATTGAGAAGGGCTATTTTGAGGAGGAGGGCCTGAAGGTCAACATCCAGTTCCCCTCCAACGCCAACGACGCCATGTCCCTGGTGGCCGCCGGAAAGGCGGAGATCGGCCTCTATTACCAGCAGGACGTGATCATCGCCAGGGCCAATCAGGACGTACCCATCAAGTCCATCGGCGCGGTGGTCCAGGGCCCGCTGAACATCATCCTCTCCCTGAAGGAGAAGAACATTACCTCCCCCAGCGACCTGGTGGGCAAGACGGTGGGCTACGCGGGCACCGAGCTCTCCGAAGCCCTGGTCCACTCCATCATGGCCAACGTGGGGGCGGACAGCTCTGACGTCACCCTCATCGACGTGGGCTTTGACCTGATGAGCTCCATGACCACCGGCAACGTGGATGCCACCATCGGTTGCCTGGTCAACCACGAGGTCCCCCAGATGGAGGAAGAGGGTTTCCAGGTCAACTACTTCGACCTGGACGACTACGGCGTGCCTACCTACTATGAGGGCGTGTTCCTGGCCAGTGACGAGATGATCGCCAATGAGCCCGAGGTGCTGAAGGGCTTCCTGCGGGCCTGCGCCAAGGGCTTTGACGACATGCAGGCCGACCCGGACGGGGTGCTCCAGATCCTGCTGGACAACCAGAACGAGGAGAATTTCCCTCTCTCCCAGACCGTGGAACAGAAGAGCATGGAGACTCTCCTGCCCATGATGGAGACGGAGGACGCCTATTTTCTCTCCCAGAGCGAGGCATGCTGGCAGGAGAATGTAGACTGGCTCCTCAGCGAGGGGCTCATCCAGGAGGCTCCGGCGCTGGAGGATCTGTACGTTACTCTGTACGAGGAGTAAAGCGCACTCTTTCCAGGGAGCCCGGAACTGTTGCGCTCGCCGCGCGGGCCGCCTGCTCGGCGGGAGCACCGCTTTCTTTGCAAAGAAAGCGGTGGGAA
>DYBS01000010.1 GCA_019418525.1 Clostridiales bacterium | reverse complement strand
GCGTACCCTCAGCTCAGCGCTGGCCCTGCGGGGGGAGGTGTCGGGGGGCTTTACCACCATCGATCTTCTCCATGTGGACCTCTTTACCGGCGGCGCGGCGGTGTACAAGTATGGGGCCGCCCCCACCTATGTGAAGAAGGGGAACACAGTAAGCCGCTTTTCCGGTGCGTCCCTCCCAGCAGGGCTCACCCCCGGGGAGGGCTCTGCCCCCGACGTGAGCCGCTTCCGGCTGGAGCCGGGGGATAGCGTGCTGATGGTGTCCGACGGCGTGGCCGGAGGGGACGGGGACACCTGGTTAAGGGAGAAGCTACGCTCCTTTGAGGAGGGAAGCCCCAAGGAGCTGACCCGGGTGCTGCTGGACGAGTCCGTCCGGCGGGGCGTGGGCGCGGACGACCGCACCGCGGTGCTCCTTCGCCTGGAGCGGAGAGAGGAGGGATAATACTTGGCACCCCTGCCACCCGGGGGACGCGCTCGCCGCTCGGGCGTCCTGCCCGGACGGGGCACCGCTTTCTTTGCAAAGAAAGCGGTGGGAAAGAAAGCGCAGAGGGGGGATACCCCCCTCTGCACTCCCCCAAGGCGCACCCCGGCTTATGTTCCACTGCGGAGGGATTTCATCCCCCTGGTGGAGTAAAAACCAGCTCTGGTGCCTATGAATGATTTGTTGTACTGCGGCAAAAAAAGGGGGCGGCCCCTGAAAGGCCGCCCTTTTGGAGGGGAGTGGAGAGGGGAACGAGAAGTTCCCCTCTCCGCCTTTTCTTTTCCCCATTTCGCTCGCGAAAAGAAATGGGGCGCTGTCCGCGCAGGACGCTGGCCGGACAACCTTACTTGCCCAGATACGCCTTCTTGATGGCATCGTTCTTCATCAGTTCCTTGCCCGGACCGGACAGGGTGATGCGGCCGGTCTCCATGACGTAGGCGAGGTCCGCCGTCTGAAGGGCCATGTTGGCGTTTTGCTCGATGAGCAGGATGGTCACGCCCTGGCGGTTAATCTCCTTGATGATGTCAAAGATACCCTTCACCACCAGCGGGGCCAGGCCCAGGGAGGGCTCATCCATCATCATCAGCTTGGGGCGGGACATGAGGGCCCGGCCCACGGCCAGCATCTGCTGCTCACCGCCGGACAGAGTGCCCGCGGCCTGCCAGGAGCGCTCCTTCAGCCGGGGGAACAGATCGTACACCCAGCGGATGTCCTCCTCCAGATCGTCCTTGCGCAGGTACGCGCCGATCTTCAAATTCTCCAGCACCGTCATGTCGGGGAACACATGCCGCCCCTCGGGCACCAGGGTGATACCCTTGGACACGATGCGGTCGGGCGTCAGGCCGGTGATGTCCTCCGCCTGAAGGTGGATGCGGCCATGGGCGGGCTTGACCAGACCGGCAATGGTGCGCAGGGTAGTGGATTTGCCCGCACCATTGGCGCCGATCAGGGTGACGATCTGCCGTTCCGGCACCTCAAAGCTAATGCCCTTGACGGCTTCGATGCCACCGTAGCTTACCTTCAGTTCGTCAATTCTCAGCATCGTCTGCCACCCCCAGATAGGCCTCAATGACCCGCGGATTGTTCTGCACCTCGTCCGGCGTGCCCTGGGCGATCAGCTTACCGAAGTCCAGGACGTAGATGCGATCGGAGATCTGCATGACCAGATCCATGTGGTGCTCGATCATCAGCACCGTCAGGTCGTACTCGGTGCGGATCTGCTTGATGAAATCGGTGAGCTCCTGGGTCTCCTGGGGGTTCATGCCGGCGGCCGGCTCGTCCAGGAGGAGGAGTTTGGGCGACGTGGCCAGGGCCCGGGCAATCTCCAGGTGGCGCTGCAGGCCGTAGGGCAGGCTCCCCGCCACCTCGTCCTTCAGGTGGGCCAGGTTCTGCTCCTCCAGCAGCTCCATGGCCTCCCGCTGCATCCGCGCCTCTTCCTTCTTGTTGAAGCGGAAGGTGGCGGAAAAGACGTTCTGTTTGGCTCGCATGTGCTTGGCGATGAGGACGTTTTCCAGCACTGTGAGCTTGGAGAAGAGGCGAATGTTCTGGAAGGTGCGGGCGATGCCCAGTTGGGTGATCTTGTCGGGGGTGGGGGCAATGGCGTGGGTGAACTTGCCCTTGTTCTCCCCGGCGTAGAGCTTTTTCATCTTGCCTTGGGGGTAATTCTCCACCATGGTCTGCTCCAGGAAGGAAATACGGCCGTTGGTAGGCTGGTACACCCCGGTGATGCAGTTGAAGGCGGTGGTCTTACCAGCGCCGTTGGGGCCGATGAGAGCCACGATCTCCCCCTTGTTGACCTCCAGGGAGAGGTCGTTCACCGCCACCACGCCGCCGAACTGCATGGTGACGTTTTCCAGACGCAAAATGTTCTCACTCATTTCGCCACCTCCTGTTTCTTGCGGCGCTTGAAGAGGTCGGGCAGCTCCTTATCACCCATCAAGCCCTGACGGAAGAAGAGAACCACCACCATGATGATGACCGAAAAGACCACCATCCGGAAGCCGGTGCGGAACAGGGGGGACTTGATGCCCAGGAACTCGCCCATGTCGAGACCCCGCAGCCACCACTCGCTGGCCGCCACATAGAGGAACGTGGCGATGCAGGAGCCGGAGATGGAGCCAATGCCGCCCAGCACCACGATGAGGAGCAGCTCGTAAGTCATCACCGAGGTGTACACACGGGCCTGGGCCATGTTGGTGAGCATGGCAAACATGGCGCCGCCCACGCCAGCGAAGAAGGAGGAGATGCAGAAGGAGAGCATCTTGTGCTTGGAGAGGTTGACGCCCATGGCCTCAGCAGCGATCTCATCCTCCCGGATGGACTTGAAGGCCCGGCCGTAGGAGGAGTTGATGAGCAGCACGATGATGGCGATGCACACCATGGAAATGAGGAAGGGCACGAAGGTGGACAGGTAAAAGGTGTGCCCGCCGCCCAGGTCGATGTTGAAGTCGGAATATCCGGGGAAGCTCTTGATCATGTTGGCGCCATTGGTGATGGGGCCCAGGGCGTCCCACTGGAAGATGGCCCGGATGATCTCGGCAAAGCCCAGGGTGGCGATGGCCAGGTAGTCGCTCTTGAGGCGCAGCACCGGAAGGCCGATGAGCCAGGCAAACAGGGCGGCCACGCACCCAGCCAGGATGAGGGCTACCAGTACGGTGAGGATCAGGGCAATGCCCCCGCCCACACCGGTGCTGCCAAAGATGCCCTGAAAGACATCGGTGAGGGAGAACTTGACCGACGTACCGCCGTAGAGATAGTAGACGGTGGCCTTCTTCTCCACCGGCACGGTGAGAATGGCGTAGGTATAGGCGCCCAGCAGCATGAAGCCGGCCTGGCCCAGAGAAAAGAGGCCGGTAAAGCCGTTGAGCAGGTTCATGGACACCACCACCAGGGCGTACACCGCGCTCTTGCGCAGCACGGTGAAGAGCATCCCGGTGGGGGTGAGGGTGTTCTCCAGAATGACCACCAGGGCCAGCACGGCGACGCAGGCGGCCAGGGCGAGGAAGAGCCCCTTCTTGTTTTTCTTCTGCGATAGCATTGTGACAGCCCCCCTTTACACTTTGTCGGTGGCCTTCTCACCAAACAGGCCGGTGGGCTTGACCACCAGGATGATGATGAGCAGGGCGAAGCTGAAGGCGTCCACGAAGGTGGTGGCCCCCGCGAAGGGCAGTCCCTTGATGAGGTTCTCGCAGATGCCGATGATGAACGCGCCGATCACGGCACCGGGGATGGAGCCGATGCCGCCGAACACGGCGGCCACGAAGGCCTTCAGGCCGGGCATGGCACCGGCGGTGGGGGTGATATAGGGATAGTTGGTGAAGTAGAGCATGGAGCCCACGGCGGCCAGGGCCGAGCCGATGATGAAGGTCATGGAAATGACCGAGTTGATCTTGATACCCATGAGCTGGCTGGTCTCGAAATCCTTGGCCACGGCCCGCATGGCCATGCCCACCTTGGTCTTGTTGATGAGCATCACCAGAAGGATCACCAGGGCCAGCACCAGGAAGGGGGTGAGGATGGTGACCCAGGTCACCAGGGACCCGGCGATGGACACCGACTGGGACACAAAGGGCAGGGTGGGGTAGTTCATGGGCTGGCCGCCGGTGACATAGGTGGCGGTGTTCTGCAGCAGGTAGCTCACGCCGATGGCAGAGATCATGACGCTCATACGGGGGGCGGTGCGCAGGGGCTTGTAAGCCACTCGCTCGATGAGAAAGCCCAGGGCCACGGTGAGGATCAGTACCAGAGGTACTGCCACGTAGAGGGGCAGGGAGGCGCTGATGTAGATCATCATCAGGCCGGCCACCATGAACACGTCGCCGTGGGCGAAGTTGATGAGGCGCAGGATGCCGTACACCATGGTGTAACCCACGGCGATGAGGGCATACTGCCCGCCCACCGAGATACCCGAGAGCAGGAAGGGCAGGAATTTAACAGGGTCCATAGGAGAACCTCCTCTTTCACACGACTGACAGAAGTTTGGCGGGAGGAAAGCCCCCCGCCAAACCTCATTTCTTATCTGCGGATCACTGGACGGTCTGGACGGTCTCCAGGTTCCAGGCGCCGTTGTTGTCGGACACCTTGATATAGGCGGTGTCGCGGATGGCGTCGCCGTTCTCGGAGTCAAAGGCGATGGAGCCGGAGACGCCGTCATAGGTCACATTCCACAGAGCCTGCTGGATGGCGGCGGGATCGGCGGAACCGGCGGCCTTGATGGCCTCCAGGGCCACATAGTAGGCGTCATAGCCCATGGCGGTCACGGCGGCGATGGTGTCGTCTCCGCCGTTGGCGGTCTTGGCGTCGGCGTTGCTGTTGATATACTCCTTGATGCCGCTGTCAAAGTCAGGCGCGCCGCCCTCCTGGTAGAAGGTGGAGACATACAGGGGAACCTTGGTGCCGCTGTCGGCCTCCAGGACCTTGTTGTCGTCCAGGGTGTCGGAGCCCAGGATGGGGATCTCCAGACCCAGAGTGGAGGCCTGGGAGATGATCTGAGTGGCGTAGGCGATGGAGACGGGGGTGAAGATGACGTCCACGTTCTCGTTCTTGGCCTTGTTCAGATAGGTGGTGAAGTCGGAGTTGTTGGTGGGGTAGGAGTCCTTGATGACGGTGCCGCCGGCGGCGGTGAAGGCCTGCTCAAAGAAGGTGATGAGGCCCTGGTCATACTCGTTGCCCAGCTCGCCCAGGAGGTAGGCCTTCTTAGCACCGAACTTCTCGGTGGCAAAGTTGGCCAGGACAGTGCCCTGGAAGGGGTCCAGGAAGCAGATGCGGAAGTAGTAGTCGTTGTCGATGGTCACGTTGGGGTTGGTGCAGGTGACGCCGATGGCGGGGATGCCGGCCTGCTGGAAGGTGGGGCCGGCGGCGATGGACACGCCGGAGCCGTAGGAGCCCAGCACCAGGCTCACGCCGGCGGACACCAGGCTGGAGGCGGCGGTCAGGGCCTTGTCGGTGGAGGAGGCGTTGTCGGCGGTGACCAGCTCGACCTGGTAGGTCTCGCCCCCCACCTCCACGGTGGGAGTCTCATAGTTGGCGTACTGCATGCCCAGCATTTCCTTCTTGCCGCCGGAGGCGGAGTCGCCGGTGGAGGGCTCAAAGACGCCGATCTTGATGACCTTGTCACCGCTGCTGTCACCGCTCCCGCTGCCGGGGTCGGAGCTGGTGCCGGAGCAGGCAGACAGCATCCCGACGGACAGAGCGCCAGTGACTGCAAGAGCAATCAGTTTATTCCATTTCATACCTGTTTCCTCCTCAAAGTCAAAAATTTTCCTAATGTCTCTCTCCTGAACACAAATGTGTTTATGAAACAGATTATACGCCTTGACGAAGTAATTTGCAACTGTTTTTATCGGGACATGCTTCCGATTGAGGAGAGATTTCCAGGTATTTTATGCGAAATTTTTTGCTTTATCACACAAGATCGAATTTTTCTATGATGGATTGTACCCAAAATTAAAATAAAATAATTTTTTGAGAAACCGCGTGCAGACTCGGTCTGGATGCAGGGACTGATAGTTTAACTTTCATGTCAAAAGGGCTGACAGGGAGAAGGGGATGTGGTACCATAGGGGCAGACAAGGAAAGAGGGGGGTTTTTTGGAAATCGAGCGGAAATTTCTGGTGCAAGAGCTGCCCGCAAATCTGGAGTGCTGCCCGGTGCGGCGCATCGAGCAGGCCTACCTCTGCACCCGGCCGGTGCTGCGCATCCGCCGCAGTGGGGAGGAGTTTTGGTTCACCTGCAAGGGGGAGGGTCTGCTGGCCCGGGAGGAGCATGAGCTCCCCCTGAGCGAGGAGGCCTACCGTCACCTGCTGCCCAAGGCGGACGGGGCAGTCATCGCCAAGGACCGCTACCGCATCCCTCTGGGGGCCTATACCGTGGAGCTGGATGTATTTGCGCCCCCCTTTGCGCCTTTGGTGCTGGCGGAGGTGGAGTTCCCCAGCGAGGCGGAGGCCCTGGCCTTTCAGCCTCCGGCGTGGTTTGGCCGGGAGGTGACCTACGACGGGGAGTATACCAACGCCAGCCTCAGCCGGCTGGGACATGCCCCTGAATAACAAACAGGCAGACGCCGAAAGGCGTCTGCCTGTTGTTTCATCTGTTATTGGGGGTTCTCATTCAAAACCCGGCGCTTCAAGAAGAGGGACAGCAGCAGTACCACTACAAAGAGCCCCGCGGCAAAGATCAGACAGGCCACCCGGTGTTGGGAATCCGTCACACCGGCGGCACCCACCGTATAGATGGCGGTGCCGGGGAGCATGAACAGGGCCGAGTACAGTGCATAGCGGGAGAAGCGGATATCGGTCACCCCATAGGCAAAATTTTGAAGATTATAGGGAAACAGAGGCACCAGACGTGTGACCATGAGCAGATAGATGTCGCTTTTTCCCGCCCCTTCGAAGAGCAGGCGGCGCAGCAGGGGGCTGCGCTCCAGCATGGGCTTCACTGCGTCCTTGAGGAAGTAGCGCCCGGCTAAAAAGGCGACACAGGCGCCCACCGTGGCCGCCAGGGCGCAGGCCAGGGTCCCCCACACCGGCCCGAAGAGCAGTCCGGCGGCGATGGCAAAGGTGACACCCGGGAGCGCCAGCAGCACGCAGCCCACGGCAGTGATGGCCATGTAGAGGAGCAGTGCCAGGGCGAAATGGTCCTCCAGTGCGTCGCGGAGAGCGGGCAGGCTGGCCGGGTCGGTGAGGAGCCGGGACCAGCCGAAGTGGGCGTTGAGCAGAAGCACCAGCACGATCAATCCCACAAAGACCCAGACTCGTTTATACTTCATGACTGGAGGCGTGGCGGTCGTTGTAGACCTTCTTCAGCATGGCCACCAGGGCGGCAATGGCGAAGAGGATCATCAGACCAGTGACGAAATACTTCATACCGCCGGTCATCATGCCGCCCACATAGGAGTAGACGAGGGTGGCGGGGAGCTGACCCAGGCCGGTGGCCAGGAAGAAGCCCCAGAAGCCCATGCCGGTCAGGCCTGCGGCGTAGCTCACCAGGTCGAAGGAGACGAAGGGGAGCAGGCGGCAGATAAGGATGGCGTGCTTGCCATAGCGCTCAAAGAACACATCCACCGAGGCCAGGGCACTGCGGGAGGCCAGACGCTCCACCACGTCACGGCCCAGCACATGGGCGATGAAGTAGCACACCGCCGCGCCGGCCATGGCGCTGCTCCAGGAGAGAATGGCGCCCTTCCACCAGCCGAAGATGGCGGCATTTGCGAAGGTGAGCAGGAAAGCGGGGATGGGGGCGGCCACCGACTGGAGCACCATCAGGAAGAAGGAGATAGCGGCGGCCCAGGGACCGTAACTGCGGATGTACTCCACCACCTGTTCCACATTCATGGAGGACAGCAGAGCAAATACCGAGCCGAACCAGCTGCGCAGAGCGGGCACCGTGGCACACACCGCCACGATCACCACCAGCGCGGCCAGCAGGACCCATTTGCCATATTTGTGCGTTTTGGATCTCATGCAGATCGACCTCTCTCTTTCCGGGATGGAGCCTGTCCCATCAGGGGCCATCCCTAAAAACTTAAGTGCCGGACCGCTGGAGAGGGTCCGGCCAAGTGCGCTTTCATTATAGGAGGGGGTGAAACAGATTGTCAAATTTCGATATTCTATAAAGATAAAGTAAAATATTGTAGTTTTCGATAAATATATGGAGTACAGGGATCTGTGATTGACAATCCCGATTCTGGTTTTATAATGAATAGAGCCTATCGATGGAAAGATAGATTTGGATGTATAAATATGGAAAGGGTGAAACGGATTGAAGCGGCGGTGGTTGCTCCGGCTGGGCCTCGTGGTGCTTCTGGTCTGGCTGTTTGTGTTTTCCCCTCTGAAGGTCACGGTGAATCGGGCCTTTTTCATCCTGAATAATAGTGACCGCACCTTTACCGCCAATTACTGGCTGGGATTTGCGCCCTGGTCGGCGGCGGCGGCGCTGCTGTCCAAGGTGTTCCAGACCGCCCTGCTGGTGCTGCCGGAGCGGTCTACCATGGGGGCCATGGTGGACCTGTTCGGGCCCGGCGCTGCGCTGGCCCTGGGCTGGGTAGGGACTCTGGCGGGGCAGATTCTCCTCTACGGGCTGGCCCGTCTGCTGCTGGCCGACGGCGTGGCGGCGCTGTGCCGCCGCCTGCCCCGGGGAACGGGCGCGCTGGAGTGGGTGCGCCGGGAGGCGCCGTGGCTGGCTCTGGCCGGTGCGGTGTGTCCGCTGGCGCCCGGCGGGGTATTCGCCCTGGTGTGGGGCGCCATGGGCTGCCCGGTGAAGGGCTTTGCCGCCGGGGCGGTGCCGGGGGTGCTGCTCTCCCTGCTGCCCTATCTGGCCGCAAACCTGCCGCTGCGCCCTGTGCTGGCGGTCTGCTGTGTGCTGGCTGTGTTATTTCCGGTCGTCCGCTCTCTGCGCGGACGGGCGTAAATAAAGAGAATGCGAAAGGAGCGAGGACAATGAAGCGAACGGTCCGATCAGTGTTGGCGCTGCTGCTGGCGTCTATGCTGATGATGACCGCGGGATGTTCCAAGCCGGCTGCCGAAGGCAGCGGGAGCGTGGATGAGTACGCCGATGTGGATTTTCTCATCTCCGCGGACGAGCTGAAGGGACTCCTGGGCAGCGAAGATCTGGTCCTGCTGGACTGCAACACACCTGAGATCTATGAGAAGGGGCACATTCCCGGTGCCATTAGCGTGGGATATCACGCCTTCTCCGACACGGTGGGTCAGCCCGGCGATCCCGGCTGGGGCACCATCGTGCCCAAGGAGGAGATGGTCAAGCGGCTGGAGGCCCTGGGCATCACCAACGACAAGACGGTAGTGTGCTATTCCGACGTGTTCCAGGGCCCCGGCGCCGATGGCCGGGCCGTGTGGCAGATGAAGATTGCCGGCCTGGACAACGTGAAGTTCCTGATGGGCGGCCTGAGCAACTGGGAGGCCCTGGGCTATGAGACCACCAAGGAGGTCACCGAGCCCACCCCCGCCACCGGCGTGGTCGTGAAGGACTACGACGAGAGCTACATCGCCACCAAGGACTACGTCTATGAGCACCTGGACGACCAGGTCATCATTGACGTGCGTACCGCCAAGGAGTTCGGCGGTTCTCAGAACTCCGGCGAGCCCCGTGGGGGCCATATCACCGGGGCCGTGAACCTGCTCTGGCAGGATCTGCTCAACGAGAACGGCACCCCCAAGAGCAAGGAAGAGATCACCGCCATTATGGCAGAATACGGAGTCGAGCCCAATGACGACTTCGTCGTCTACTGAACGATGGGTATCAGGTCGGGTTACACCGCCATGATACTCAAAGCCGTGGGCTTTGCAAATGTGAGAAACTATGAGGGTTCCATCTACGAGTGGGGCGGCGACGCCTCCATGCCGATGGAGAAGTAATCGGAGATTACCATCTCATAGCAGACCGGCGCGCCGCAGGATGCGGCGCGCCGGTCCTTTTATTTCCAGGAAAACAGCAATAAGAGGTTAAAATTGCCAACAAAAAGACCGTGGCGGCACAAAGTTTGCTGTGCTATGCTAGTGATAAGGAGGTGCTGTCATGGGGAAAGGGGCTGGAGGGCCATCCGGGGCCGGGGGCAAGGAAATGGTCCAGGAGCTGATGCCCATTTTGCAGGCTGTGGTCATCGCGCCGGTGTGTATTGCCGGACCGGACTGGAGTCTGTGGGGACTGACCGACGGGGAGCAGCGGGAGCGGGCGTGCGCCATCCTGAATGCCTGCGCAGAGCAGGGCAGCTGCGCTCCGGCGGCGAAAATGGGGGCGTGGGCTCAGCCCTGCGTATTTGGCGGGGAGCTGGTGTGCCATGTGGTGGTACTGGAGCCGGATGGGGCAAGCACCGCGGCCTATGCCCAGACGCTGCTCCAGGTCAAGCGCTCGGCAGACCTGCAAAGCCAGTTGGAATTGAATGCTCGCAAGCGCAGCCTGCTGACCAATCAGCTGGCCGGGGCGGGGATCATGGATACCGAGGTGGAGTCCTACTTCCGGGCCCTGAATTATACGATGGACCTTCCCCGCCGCGCGGTACTCTGTGTACCAGTGCGCAGCGGTGAGCGCCGGGTGAGTACCCGGGCCGGGGAGGTGGCGCTGGACATGGAGCGCTGGGCCAGGGAATCGGGGATGCTGGGTGAGGAGGATATCTACGCCCGGCTCAATACCGGGTGTCTGCTGATTTTCCGGGCAGTGTCGGCGCCGGAGCGGGACGAGGAGGAGATCCGCGGTCTGATCCTGGCGCTGGCGCGCTATCTCCTCTCAGTCACCGGCGGGCAGGTGGAGGCCGGAGGCTGTGTGGGCAGTGTATACACCTCTGCCGGACAGCTGCACCAAAGCTATGAGGAGGCCAACTACCTCTATTCCAACTTTGAGGTGTGCAGCCGCTGGGGAGAGGGCTGCCTCTTCATCCAATCGCATCTGCTGGAGTATTTCTTCTCCGGCCTGGATAGGGGGCTGCAGCGGAACCTCCTCCAGGATGTCAGCGCCGTTCTGGCCCACAATTCCCCTGTGGCCGAGACGGCGCTGGCGTTGGCGCACAGCGGGAACAGCCCGGTGGAGAGTGCCCGGGAGCTGGGGGTCCACCGCAATACCCTCACCCAGCGCCTGCAGAAATTGCGCGCCGCGCTGGAGCTGGACCCCCTGCACCACATCCAGGACAGGACGGTGCTCCGCTTGTACGCCGTGGAGCGGGCCAAAAAGACTGTCTGGAACGCCGGTATCATCGTCCAGCCGGGCAGCATACTCTACCAGGGCCTGAGGTATCTCTCAGAAACCCTGTATCAGAGGAGCGGTGGGACCTTCCAAATCGACCTGCACACCGTCTCTACCTCGGGGGACAACCGGCGGCTCTTCCAGATGCTGGCCTCGGGAACGTTGGATATGGTGGTGGGGTCCACCATTGCGCTGGACTCCTTTACCGACGGGGCGGCCGCTACCTTACAGCTCCCGCTGCTCTTTGACTCGGAGGAGGAGGCGGAAGCTATCCTCCACCACACCGTTGTGCCCGAGCTGCGGGAGCGGTTGGACAACACAGGGGTACACTGTTTGGATATCTGGTCCATGGGCTGGCGGTATCTTACTTCCCGGGATACCCCCATCCGGGTGCCGGACGACCTGAAGGGGCGTAAGATCCGGATTCTGGCGTCCAAGCGTATCAAGGACTACTTCAACCACCTGGGGGCCATCCCGCTTCAGATCTATTACAATAACATTCGGGAGGCGCTGGCAGCCAATCTTATCGTCTGCCAGGAGAACCCGTACAGCAATATCCTGGATATGGAGTTTTACCACTACCAGGACTATGTTACCGAGCTGCGCCTTTGGTACAGCATGGAGGCCCTGTGCGTCTCCCGCCAGTCTATGGCACAGCTGGATGAGCCGCGGCGCTCCATGCTCCTCCAGGTGGCGGAGGAGAGTACCCGGTGGCTGCGGGTACGGCAGCGGGAGGTCAACGCCCGTGCCAAGGAGGAGCTGGTGGCCAAGGGGATGCACGTGGTGGTCCCCACGCCGGAGGAGGTGGCCCTGTGGCGGGAGACGATCCGCCCACTGTACCAGGACGAGCGCCAGCAAGAATTTTTGGAGAAGCTTTTGGGGGCGAAGGAACAGTATGCAAAAAAGAGAACTTGAGCAGATTTTGCAGACCGTGAGCAGCGCCTTTCCGAACAGCGGAGTGGAGCTGCTGGACAGCCGGCAGACACCCCTGCTCAGCCGGGCGGCCCAGATTCCGGAGGGAGAGGAGCGACTTGCCCTCGCCTGTACGCTGTCCGATGGCGAACAGCTGCACCTGTATCTGCCCGCCAGTGCCTATCCTGACCTCTCGGCGGCGCAGTATATGCTGGACGTCCTCGTTGCCATGCTGAGCCGGGACCGCACCCGGCGGACGGCAGCAGCCGCGGCGCCGGTTTATCCCCTGCTCAACAACCTCCTCTATGCAGACACCATGGAGCGCAAGCTGTACACCTCCCTCCTGGCCGAGGAGCAGGGGAAGGATATGACACTGCCCCGGGTGGTATGTGTGCTGTCGGTGACGGATGTGCCACTGGAGGAGATCGTATCCGCCATAACCTGCTTTCGGGAAACCGATCCCCAGGATATCTGCGGCGGTATGGGAGAACACCACGTGATCCTGTGCCGCTGCCTGCGGGATTTGGAGCGCTCGGTCCGGAGCCAGTGCGATGGATACCTGCGGGCGGTGGCGGAGCTGCTGAACACCCGCTATGGACTGGAGACACAGATCTGGGTGGGGACGCTGGCGGACAAGGTGGAGGACTACCGCCGCAGCTGGGAGATTGCCTTGGAAGTGGGAAAGTACAGCCAGCTTTGGCAGACAGAGGGGAGCGTACACTATATTGGGGATTACCTGGTGGAGTATGTGCTGGATCACACCGACCCGGCGCAGTGCAAGCATTTTCTGGAGCCCTACGCCCAGCTCCTGCGCGGCAATGCCGCTTTGTTGGAGACAGCCCGGGCGCTGCTCAGTCACGACCTGAACCTGTCTCAGGCGGCCCAGGCCTGCTTTGTCCACCGCAACACTATGAACCTGCACTACCGCCAACTCCGGGAGACGCTGGGGCTGGACCCCATACACCGGGACAGCGACTGCTATCGTTTGATGCTGATTTGTGCATACTGCAATCTCACCTGATCCAATAAATGTGGAAAAAGCTCTGCGTAGAGCCGCTCATCGGATGCGCAGAGCTTTTTTTGCCCAAAAATGCGAAAAGTTGTGCAAGAAGTGGGAAAGTGAGACGGAAAAATTCGCCAATTATGAATGGGATAAACGGGAAAAAGCCGTGCAATTTTTGCGAATCCACTTTGAAGGACATGAAAGTGTGATGACTGCACAATTTTGGCGTCGATTCTTGGCGAGGGGAAATATAGAAATCCACCGGGTATGAAGGTAAAATGTATAAAAAAGAGAGAGGAACAGGACAGAAAAATATACATACTGTCCATTGGGATCGCGCCTCACTCTTTGATCATTCGGACAAAGGCAGGCCATGGCTGTCTTTGACGATAAAACTACTTTTAAAGGATGGAGAACACGATGAAAAGAACGTTTGCACTCGTTACCGCAACTGCTCTGTCGCTCAGCCTGCTCCTGACTTCCTGCGGCGGCGGCACTGCCGGCACCCCCTCTTCCAACCCTTCCGGCTCCGGAGACAGTTCCGGCTCCGCTTCCGTGACTCTCCGTCTGGGCCATGTGGTGGCGGACGGGAGCAGCCTGGACAAGGGACTGGACAAATTCGCCGAGCTGGTGGCGGAGAAGTCCGACGGCACCATTGAGGTGCAGGTCTATGCCAACTCCACCTTGGGTGACAATACCTCCATGGCCGAGCAGCTGCAGTTTGGCTCTCTGGACATGATGGCCCCCTCTGTGGCCGCTCTCAGCGGCTTCACCAGTGCCACCGCTCTCTTTGACATGCCCTACCTCTTCAAGAACGAGGCGGCCGCCGAGGAAGTGCTGGACGGCGAGATCGGCGATGAGATCGGCGCTGCTCTGGAAGAGCCCGGTTTCCACATGCTCAGCTGGATGACCCAGAGCTGGCGGCATGTCACCTGCAACAAGGAGGTCCACGAGCCCTCCGACATGGCCGGCATTAAGATCCGCACCATGGACAGTGAGTATCACATCGCCCACTTCAACGCCCTGGGCGCCTCCGCCATCCCCATGAACATGGCTGACGTGTACACCGGCCTGCAGCAGGGCACCATCGACGCCGAGGAGAACCCCTACACCAACATCGTGACCTCCCGCTTCTATGAGGTCCAGGACTACGTCATCGAGACTGCCCACATCTACGACGCCTGCCCCCTGATCATCTCCAACATCACCTGGAACAAGCTGACCGACGACCAGAAGGCCATCCTCCAGGAGGCCGCCGATGAGGCCACCACCTGGGAGCGCGCCGAGGTCCTGGCCGACGACGACGCCAACCGCCAGCTGGTGGAGGAGTCCGGCACCACCGTCATCCAGCTGACTGAGGACGAGCGCAACGATTTCCGTGAGGCCGCTCAGTCCGTGTACGACTCCTACATTGAGGCCCAGGGCCAGCAGGCCGCCGACTGGGTCGCCGCCATCGAGGAGATCAACGCCAAGCATTGATAAGCAGCCTCTGACCGCCGGGCGGGTGCAGCGCGCGCCCGCCCGGCGTCCCTGAGAGAAAGGAGTTTCTATGGGCGAGAACGAGAAAAAAGTGCCGTGGTATGACAAGATTGAGGCAGCAATCATCATCGTCCTGATGATTGCCATGACCATCATCCTCTTTGTCAACGTTATCACCCGGTTTGGCTTTAAGTATACTGCCAGCTGGACCGAGCAGGCCGCCCGTATCATGTTCGTATGGGCTACCTTCGCCGGCGTGAGCCTGGCGGGCAAGACCTGCTCCCACCTGCAGGTGAACGTGGTGGACATGATCTTCGGCAAGCGGGCCAAGTATCTGTACTGGATCGGTGATATCATCGTCATCGTGTTCTGTCTGTACATGAGCTACATGATCTTCCAGGTCATGATGACCGTTCTGGTCAGCAAGCAGACCTTTGCCGCCATCAAGTGGCTGCCCTCCTGGATTCTGTACCTGCCCGGTGTGCTGGGCATGCTGGGTCTGGTGGCCCGGATCATTCAGCGTAACGTGCGGGCCTTCCGCGCGGCGAGAAACAAGGAGGTGCAGGCATGATCCCTCTGCTGATTATTTCCCTGCTGATTCTTCTGTTCCTGACCGTCCCCATCTTTGCCTCGCTGGCCATCTCCAGCCTGGCGGTCTTCTTCACCTACTTCCCCGGCCAGAATATGGAGACCATGCTGGCCCAGACCATGGTTAAGAGTGCCGATTCTCTGACCCTTCTGGCCATCCCCTTCTTCATGCTGGTGGGCACCCTGATGACCAAGGGCGGCCTGGCCAAGAAGTTGGTGGACATTGCCAAAGCCTTCACCGGCGACTCCGCCGGCGGCCTGGGCACCGCCGCCATCGTGGCTTCCATGCTCTTTGCTGCCATCTCCGGCTCTGGCCCGGCCACCGCCGCGGCCATCGGCGGCATTATGATCCCCGCCATGGTGGCTCAGGGCTACAAGAGTGAGTACGCCTGTACCCTCCTGGCCGCCGGTTCCACCATCGGCCCGGTCATCCCGCCCTCCATCCCCATCATCATGTTCGCCGTCACCATGGGCGTGTCCACCACCACCCTCTTTATGGCGGGCATCGTCCCCGGCATTATGATGGGCCTGGGCCTCATTATCTACAACAAGATCGTCTCCAAGCGCAACAACTACCGCGGCGAAGTGGTGGCCCCCACCATGCGGGACAAGCTCCTGGTGCTGAAGGACGGCATCTGGGCCCTGCTGATGCCGGTCATCGTGCTGGGCGGCATCTACTCCGGCATTTTCACCCCCACCGAGTCCGCCGTGGTGGGCGTGGTCTACTCCCTGATAGTCAGCAAGTTCATCTATAAGACCCTGAACTGGCAGAACCTGAAGGAGGCCCTGGTGGACGCAGGCATCACCTCCGCCACCATCATGATCCTCTTCGGCGGTGCCACCACCTTCGGCCGCATCCTCACTTTGGGTGATATCCCCAATGCCATCGCCAACGGTATTCTCTCCTTTACCACCAATAAGGTGCTTATCCTCATTATCATCAACCTGATCCTGCTGGTGGTGGGCATGTTCATCGACACCAACTCCGGCGTCATCCTGTTCTCCCCCATCATCGTGCCCATCATGCAGCAGCTGGGCTACCATGAGGTGTTCATCGGCCTGATGATCGTGGTCAACCTGTGCATCGGCATGGTGACCCCGCCTATGGGCCCCAACCTGTTCATCACGCTGAAGATCGGCAACAGCCCCTTGGAGAAGGCCTTCCCCTCCACCATCGCGGTGGTGTGCATCCTTTACGCGGTGCTGGCGGTGATGATCCTCTTCCCCGAGACTGTGCTGTTCCTGCCCCGCCTGTTCGGCATGATCGTCTGACCCATATTCCCGTAACACTAGGAGGAAATCCAATATGTATTTGAGTACCGAGCTGGTGGTGGACGGACGTCTGCTGCGCGGCAATGTGCGCATGCCCGATGGGGATGGCCCCTTCCCCACAATTATTTTCCTACACGGCTTTACCGTCTGGAAGACCGGTCCCCAGCGCCTCTATGAGGAATTTGTCCGTGACGCGGTGGCTGCCGGTTACTGCGTGATCCGCTACGACTTCTACGGCTGCGGCGAGAGCGACGGCGATTTCTGCGAAATGACCATTGGCACCGAGATGAATGAGACCTGTGCCATCTACCAGTGGGCGAAAGAGCAGAGCTATGTGGACGCTGACAAGCTGGTCCTGGGCGGACACAGCATGGGCGCCCTGGTGGCCGCTCTGGTGGCTCCCAAGCTCCAGCCGGCCGCCTTCTTCGGCTGGGCCACCGCCGTGAGCATGCTCTTCCAGGCAGGCCAGCGTACCCGAACCATGAACGGCCCCACCGAGCGGGGCTGGGACATCGACGGCCTGGAGCTGTCCCGGGAATTTATGGAGGAGGCCGCTGCCATGGACTTCCTGGCCATGGCCAAGGGCTATGAGAAGCCGGTGCTGCTCATCCACGGCAGCGCCGACCAGGACATTCCCATGGAGTGCTCCCTGTCCCTGAAGGCGGTCTACGGCGACTGCTGTACCCTGGACATCGTGCCGGGGGCCAACCACCGCTTCCTCTCACTGCCCTGGAAAAAGCACGTCTACGCCAAGACCCTGGAGTTCCTGGGCCAGGCACTGAACTGAGGAGGGACATACATGCAGATTCGTATTCCCTATGGACACGGCGCGCAGACCCTGGAGCTGAAAGAGGACTTCCTCTGCCTGGAGTCCCGCATCCAGGAGCTGCCTGCCGCCGCTGATCAGGACAAGGTAGTGCTGGACGCTATGGCGTCTCCCATCGGCAGCGCCCCTCTGCGGGAGCTGGCCGCGGGCAAGCAGACCGCAGTCCTCATCATCAGCGACCACACCCGACCGGTGCCCAGCCGCCACATCGTACCCCACATGCTCGCCGAGCTGCGCGCGGGCAACCCCGACATCCAGATCACCCTCCTGGTTGCCACCGGTTGCCACCGGGGCACCACTCCCGATGAGCTGGTCAACAAGCTGGGGGAGGAGATCGTGGCCAAGGAGCACATTGTGGTCCACGACTGCGACGAGTCCCCCCTCACTGAGCTGGGGGTTCTCCCGTCAGGGGCCCGGCTGGTGCTCAACTCCCTGGTGGCCCAGGCTGACCTGGTGGTGGCCGAGGGCTTCATCGAGCCCCACTTCTTCGCCGGCTTCTCCGGCGGACGAAAGAGCATCCTCCCCGGCATCTGCAGCCGGGTGACCGTACTGGGCAACCACTGCGCCAAATTCATCGACAGCCCCAACGCCCGTATGGGCATCCTGGAGGGAAACCCCATCAACACCGACATGGAGGCCGCGGTGCGCATGGCCAAGATGGCCTACATCGTCAACGTGGTCATCAATGAGGACAAGCAGGTGGTGGCCGCCTTTGCCGGCGACCCCATCGAGGCCCACCACGCCGGCTGCGCCTATCTGAGCGGCTACTGCAGCGTCAAGCCCGAGCGGCTGGGGGACATCGTCATCACCTCCAACGGCGGCGCTCCCCTGGATCAGAATGTGTACCAGGCGGTCAAGGGCCTCACCGCCGCCGAGGCGGCGGCCAATGATGGGGCGGCTCTCATTATTTGCTCTGAGTGCGCCGACGGCATCGGAGGCGACAGTTTCTATCAGGCCCTCAAGGGCTGCAAAGACGCCTCCAGCCTGCTGGAGGAGATCCGCACCATCCCCATGGACCGTACCATCCCCGACCAGTGGCAGTACCAGATTCTGGCTCGCATCCTGGAGCGGCACCACGTCTACTTTGTGGCCAAGCCCGAGCTGCGGGAGGTCATCACCGAGATGAAGATGGAGTACGCCCCCTCCCTGGAGGAGGCCTACCGGCGGGTCCGGGCGGAAAAGGGGGAACAGGCCTCCCTCACCGTCATTCCCAACGGCATCTCCCTCATCATCCAGCGCTGAACCAGACAGGGCGCGCGGCGGCCGGAGCCTGCCGCGCGCCCTTCCATATGTATACAAGCGTCATGCCCCGGTATCCGGGGTAAAAGGAGTGAAAATCAGCATGCGCGATACAACCTTTGAGATCGACTATATCCGGGTCCGGGAAGTCCGCTTCGGCCCGGAGTCCAGCCTGAAGGACGGCGTCCTCACCGTCAACCGGGACGAGCTGCGGGAGCTGGTGAAGAGCGACCTCTTCTCCAGCGTGGAGATCCAGCTGGTCTGCCCCGGCGAAAACTGCCGCATCCTGGCCATCCACGATGTGATGCAGCCCCGCTGCAAGGTGGACCACCCCGAGGAGAGCTACCCCGGCATCTGGGGCAAGCGCGCCCTGGCCGGCGAGGGCAAGACCCTGGCCCTAAAGGGCGTGGTGGTGTCCGACATCTACTATGCCAAGTGCAACATCAAATACTATCTGGACATGGGAGGCCCCGCTGCCCGGTACTCCAACTTCTCCAAGCACTACCACATTTGCATCGATGCCGTCCCCGCCGAGGGAGTCAGCGACGCCAGCTATGCCGAGGCCCTCAAGTATGCCTCCCTCACGGCCAATGTGTACTTGGCCAAGCTGGGCCTGGGCCAGGAGCCCGACGAGGTGGAGCAGTTCCACTGGGGCCCCGTAGGCCTCGGTCCCGACGGCAAGCCCCTACCCAAGGTGGCCTACTTCGCCACCCACCTGGCCAGCCACGACACCTGGAATTTCCTCTATTACGGCCAGAGCGCCCTGAACTTCCTGCCCATCGTGGTCCAGCCCACTGAGATCCTGGACGGCGCCATGGTCTGGCGCTACTGGGAGCCCAATTACTACCTCCAAAATGAGATGTACATCAAGGAACTCCTCCGCCGCCACGGCAAGGATCTGGAGTTTGTGGGCTGTGTGTTCGCCAACAACGTCATGCGCATCGACGGCAAGGAGACCATGGGCATGATCGGCGCCCGGCTGTGCCGGGACACCCTGGGGGCCGACTGTGTGGTGGTCAACAAGTCCGGTATGGGTCACTGTCAGCTGGACTCCGCCTTGGCCTTCAACTGGATGGAGAAGCTGGGCATGCCCGCCATCAGCAACCAGGCGGCGGTGTCCAACTACGAGCCCGGCGACATGCTGGTTATCGCCGACCCCAAGGTGGATGCGGTCATCAACAGCGGGCGCAACTGGGACGTGGAGCACCCGCGGGTGGAGCGCCTGGTGGGTGAGAATGCCAACGTGCCCTGTCTGATGGGCTACGACCCCTGGGGCCCCTTCACCCACACCACCAACTATGCCCTGTGCGGCTGCTGGTCCCAGATCGGGGACTACTTCCAGACCACCGACGCCGATCTGGAGTGGAAATAAGGAGGTTTCAAGACAATGGCGGAACAACTGCGTGTACTCCACTACATCAATCAGTTTTACGGCGGCATCGGCGGCGAGGACCAGGCCAGCGTGGGCCTGAGCGTCCGGGATGAGGCGGTGGGCCCCGGCCTGCTGCTCAACGCCGTGCTGAAGGGCCGCGGATCGGTGGTCAAGACCATCATCTGTGGTGACAACTACATCGCCGAGCACCTGGACACCGTGATCCCCCAGGTGCTGGACATTGTCCGGGAGACCAAGCCCGACCTGGTGCTGGCCGGCCCCGGCTTCAACGCCGGACGGTACGGCATGGCCTGCGGCGCCATCACCGCCGCCGTGCAGGAGCAGCTCCACATCCCCTGTGCCACGGCCCTCTACTCGGAGAACCCGGGTACCGACCTCTACAAGAACCGCTGCTACATCGTCCAGACCGACAACAACGCCAAGCGGATGCGGGACGCCATGAGCCGCCTGGTGGAGTTCGGTGTGCGTCTGGCCCGGGGCGAGACCATCCGGGACGGCAAGGCCGAGGGCTACCACGGCAGCGGCCCGGCCATCGAGATCGACTACTCCATTCCCGCCTGCACCCGCGGCGTGGACATGCTTCTGGCCAAGTATCTGGGCAAGCCCTTCCGCACCGAGGTGATGATGCCCAACCACGAAGAGATCCCTGTGCCGGTCTTGAGCAAACCCCTCTCGGAGTGTAAAATTGCCTTGATCACCGACGGCGGCCTGGTGCCCAAGGGCAACCCGGACAAGATGGTGCCCACCAACTCCAAGCGCTTCCAGTCCTACTCCATTGAGGGCAAGGATACCCTGCGCCCCGAGGATTACGAGGTCAGCCACCAGGGCTACAACAACGCCTTCGTGCTCCAGGACCCCAACCGTCTGGTGCCGGTGGACGCCATGCGGGAGGAGGTCAAGGAGGGCCACATCGGTTCTCTGCTGGACCGGTATTACATGACCGCCGGTGTCATGACCCCCATGGAGATGGGCAAGTCCTTCGGTGAGGCCATCGCCCAGCAGCTGCTGGACGCCCAGGTGGACGCGGCCATCCTCACCTCCACGTGAGGCACCAGCTCTCGCTGCGGTGCAGTGATGACCAAAGAGATCCAGCGGGCCGGAATCCCCATCGTACAGGTCACCAACCTGACCAAGATCGCCGAGGGGATCGGCGTCAACCGCATTTTGCGGGGGAACAGCGTGCTGCATGTGTTTGGCAACCCCGCCCTGCCGCCGGAGAAAGAGCGGCAGTATCGCAAGGAAATGGTGGAGAAGGCCCTGGCCCTTCTGGAGCAGGTCCCTGAGGAGGGGACCCGGGCCCTGATCGTCGAATAATACCCGCCCCCAGGGGCGGAAAGGAGCGCGGCATATGAAGAAGATTTTGCTGGTCCCCGACTCCTTCAAGGGGACCATGTCCTCCCAGGAGATCTGCGACATCATGTCCGAGGAGATCCAGAAGGTGTGGCCCCAGGCACTGGTGATCTCCATCCCCGTGGCCGACGGGGGAGAGGGAAGCGTGGATGCGTTCCTCTCCGCCGTGGGGGGAGAGAAGTGCCTTGTCCCCTGTAAGGGTCCCTATCTGGAGGACATGGAGGGCTTTTACGGACGCCTGACCGACGGCACCGTAGTGGTGGAGATGGCGGCAGCAGCAGGCCTTCCCCTGGTGGGGGAGAGGCTGAACGCCGGACAGACCAGCACTTACGGCGTGGGGCAGATCATCCGGGCCGCCGCCCAGCGGGGCGCCCGGCGGATCATCGTGGGCCTGGGGGGCAGTTCCACCAACGACGGCGGCTGCGGCGCGGCCGCGGCGCTGGGTGTGCGCTTCCTGGACAAGCAGGGGGAGGCCTACATCCCCACCGGCGACACGCTGGACCGGTTGGAGTGCATCGACCTGTCCGGGCTGGACCCCATCCTCCGGGATGTGCAGCTGGTGACCATGTGCGACATCGACAACCCCCTCTGCGGTCCCACCGGCGCCAGCGCCGTGTTCGGCCCCCAGAAGGGCGCCACCCCCGAGCAGGTGGCGGTGCTGGACCGGAACCTGGGCCACTTGGCTGACGTGACGGCCCAGGCCATCGGGGAGGACCTGCGGGATCTGCCCGGCGCGGGAGCCGCCGGCGGCATGGGCTTTGGCATGAAGGCCTTGCTGGGCAGCCAGATGCAGATGGGAATTGAGACGGTGCTGGACACGGTGGGCTTTGACCGCCTGCTGGACGGCACTAACCTGGTCCTCACCGGTGAGGGGAAGATGGACACCCAGAGCCTGCGGGGCAAGGTGGTCATCGGCGTGGCCCGCCGTGCCGCCCGGAAGAATGTACCGGTGGTGGCAATCGTGGGTGATATCGGGGACGATGTGGAGGAGGCCTACGACCTGGGCGTGTCGGCCATTTTCAGCACCAACCGCGTGGCGGTGCCCTTTTCCGAGGCCAAGCCCCGCAGCCGCTCCGACATGCGTCTGACGGTGCAGAACCTGGTGCGCTTCCTGAAGCGGATGGGACACTAAAAAACAAGATCTCCCGGGCGTGCAAACGCACGCCCGGGAGATCTTGTTTTATTTCAGGTCCAGCTCCGGCGGCACGTCCAGCTCGGTGGGGATGGGACTGCCGTTCTTTTTCCGCTGGCGGACGCACTCGGTGAGCAGATACTCGATCTGCCCGTTCACCGAGCGGAAGTCGTCCTCGGCCCAGGCCGCGATGGCGGCGTACAGCTTGGGCGACAGGCGCAGAGGCACCTGCTTCTTGCCGTCGGCGGCCATTAGTACAGACTCCCGGAGTTCACGATGGGCTGGGCATCCCGGTTGCCGCACAGGACCACCAGGAGATTGGAGACCATGGCGGCCTTCCGCTCCTCGTCCAGATCCACCACCTGGTTTTCATTGAGCCGCTCCAGGGCCATTTCCACCATGCCCACGGCCCCGTCCACGATCATCTTCCGGGCGTCGATGATGGCGCTGGCCTGCTGGCGCTGGAGCATGACGGCGGCGATCTCCGGCGCGTAGGCGAGATAGGTGATGCGGGCCTCGATGATCTCCAGACCGGCCTGGGCCACCTTCTGCTGGATCTCGTCCTTGATGCGGGCGGCCACCACCTCGCTGGAGCCCCGGAGGCTGCCCTCGTCAGCCACGCCGTCGCCGGTGGTGTCCACATTGGGGGCCACGTCGTAGGGGTAGATGCGCACGATGTTCCGCAGGGCACTGTCGCACTGGAGGGAGAGGTACTCCTTATAGTTGTCCACGTCGAACACCGCTTTGGCGGTGTCCACCACCCGCCACATGACGGCGATGCCGATTTCCACGGGGTTGCCCAGGCAGTCGTTGATTTTTTGGCGGTTGTTGTTGAGGGTCATGATCTTCAGGGAGACCTTTTTCCCCAGAGATTCCTTGGAGAGGGCCAGGTTGACCGCGCCGTTGACGCTGAGGGGAGAAGCGCCCTGGGCGCCGTCCACGTCGCCGCTCTGCTTCAGCCGGGTACCTGCCGCCGGATTCACCGCCGAGCAGAAGGGGTTCACGTAGTAGAAACCCTCCCCCTTCAGGGTGCCGATGTACTTGCCGAAGAGGGTGAGGACCAGGGCCTCCTGGGGTTTCAGCACCTTCAGGCCGCACAGGAAGATCCAGCCCAGGCACATCCATACGATGGTCACCACCAGGAGCACCACCGCGGGAGCGCCCGCGCCGTCGTCCAGGGCGATGGCCGACCAGATGCACCCCGTGATGCTGGCGATGTACAGCACCAGCACCAGCAGCAGCACCGGCATACCGTGTTTCTTATTGGTCAGGATGGTCTCTTTCATTTCGGACCGCCTCCTTTATTTGATATCAAAATGATATCACTAAGATATTGGACTGTCAAGGGGGCGGGGAACGATTTTACAGCGCAGCCACCAGATGCTCCAGATAGGCGGAGAAGGGCCCGGCGATGAGGGCGGCGGTGTCGTCCACCTCCTCGCCGGTGACGGGGCCGGGGGTGACCCCGGCGGCCATGTTGGTGATGACCGCCAGAGCCAGCACGGGGAGGCCGCAGTGGGCGGCGGTGAGGGCCTCGGTGACGGTGGACATACCCACCGCGTCGGCCCCCAGAATGCGGGCGGCCCGGATTTCGGCGGGGGTCTCGAACTGAGGGCCGGGGAAGAACATGTACACCCCCTCGTGGAAGGTGAGGGGGCTCCCCTGGGCGCACTTCAGGGCCAGCTCTCGTAGTTCGGGGGTGTACATCCGGGACACGTCGAAGAAGCGGGGACCGAACTCCTCCACATTGGGGCCCCGGAGGGGGCTGGGGCCGTTGAGCTTGATATGGTCGGAGATGACCATGATGTCCCCCGGGTGATAGGAGGTGTTCACTCCGCCGGAAGCGTTGGTGAGGATGACCCGCTGCACGCCCAGCAGCTTCAACACCCGAATGGGGATGACCAGCTGCTCAAAGTCGTACCCCTCGTAGGAGTGGAAGCGCCCCGACATACACACCACTTTTTTTTCGCCCACAGTGCCGAAGATCAACTTCCCGGCGTGGGATGCCACGGTAGAGAGAAGAAAGTTGGGGATGTCGGCGTAGTCGATGACGATGGGGTTCTGGATCCGCTGGGCGAAGGGCCCCAGGCAGGAGCCCAGTACGATGGCGGTGTCGGGGGTGAAGGGCACCCGGGCGCGCAGATAGTCGGCGCTCTCCTGAAAGAATTGATACGTATAAGCCATAATGGCATCCTCCTTCTTGTCAAGTGGTCCATCTTACGATACCATAAAGAGCAGGAACCGACAAGAAAGCCGGAGGGGCTTTCCCTTCCGGCTGGATAGAAAGGATGAACTGATATGACAGTACAGGCCATGAAAGAGGCGGTCTGCGCCTGGAGCCGGCAGTCCTATGCCGAAAAACTCTTTGCCGGCACCAGCGGCAACCTGAGCGTCTATGACCCGGAGCAGGACGTGATGGTGATCACCCCCTCCTCCATCCCCTATGAGAACATGACGGCAGAGGACATCATGGTCCTTCGGCTGGACGGCACCGTGCTGGAAGGGCCCCACAAGCCCTCCAGCGAGTGGCGGATGCACGCGGCCATCTATCGGGAGAAGCCCGAAGTGGGCGCGGTGGTCCACACCCACAGCCCCTACGCCACCGCCTTTGCGGTGAACAACACCGGCATCCCCACCATCCTCATTGAGATGGTGCCCTTCCTGGGGGGCGACGTACCCCTGGCCGCCTTTGCCCTCCCCGGCACTGACGGCGTGGGTACCGAGGCGGTGAAGGTGCTGAAGGAGCGCACCGGGTGCCTGTTGGCCAACCACGGCGTGCTGGCCATCGGCAAGGACCTGGAGCAGGCCCACCTGCGGGCGGTGTACATCGAGGACGCAGCCCGCATCTGCTCCATCGCTATGGGCCACGGGCCCATTGTCACCATGAAAGAGGCGGACATCGCCGCCATGCGGGGCCGCTGAGATGGGAGAGATGACGATGGAGCGGGCCGACGAGGGTATCGGCTTTCTCCTGCGCTATGAGAATGTGGCCTGGTACGAGGACGGCGCGGTGCGCATCCTGGACCGGCGCATCTACCCCATCCGGGTGGAGTACGTCACCTGCCGCCGCCACGAGGAGGTGGCAAAGGCCATCGCCGACATGGTGACCCAGAGCGGCGGGCCCTTCCTGGCTGCGGCCATGGGCATGGCCCTGGCGGCCTGGGAGGTGCGAGACAGGGGAGAGGCGGAAGTCCTCTCTTTTCTGGAGAAGGCGGCCTACACCCTCTCCCACGCCC
>DYBS01000001.1:37691-49013 GCA_019418525.1 Clostridiales bacterium | reverse complement strand
CCGGCAAAACCAGGTGGCCGCAGGCCGCCCACTTGGAGGGGTGTGGAGAGGGGAACGAGAAGTTCCTCTCTCCGCTTTTTCTTTCCCCGGTTTCTTTTCGCAAAAAGAAATCGGGCGCTGTCCGCGCAGGACACCCGCCCGGCGAGGGCAAAATTCCCCACCCCTTGACTCCGGCACCGAAAATCGGGTATAATACAGACAGAATGAAGACTCATATAGGCCCATAATCGGTTGGGCGTTTCTACCGGCTGCCGTAAACAGCCGCCCTATCAGTCTCCCGTTCCGGAATGGGGACCGTATAGGCGCATCTGCGGCGGCTTTTTTCGTCCCCACCGACCTTGCGAGAAAGGGTGCATCTATATGAAAAATTCCTTCGTACTCCGGGGCGATGTGGCGTACAGCCTGAGCCCCAAAGAATGGCGTACCGTGCCCGGCGGGTATCTGGTGTGCGTGGAGGGCCGCAGCGCCGGCGTGTATGAGACCCTGCCGGAGCAGTACGCCTCCCTTCCCCTACTGGACTTTTCCGGAAAACTCATCCTCCCCGGGCTGGTGGACCTCCACGCCCACGCCCCCCAGTACACCTACCGGGCCCTGGGCATGGACCTGGAGCTGCTGGACTGGCTGAATATCCACACCTTCCCCGCCGAGGCCCGCTATGCCGACCTGGACTTCGCCAGGGCGGCCTACGACCGCTTTGTGGAGGACCTGCGGCGCAGCCCCACCACCCGGGCCTGTCTCTTCGGCACCTCCCACACCGACGCCACCCTGCTGCTGATGGAGAAGCTGGAACAGAGCGGCCTCATCACCCGGGTGGGCAAGGTAAACATGGACCGCAACTGCGACTCCCCCGCCCGGGAAGCGGACGCCAAGACCTCCCTTTCGGAGACGGTGCGCTGGCTGGACGAGTGTAGTTCCTTCCTCCGCACTACCCCCATCCTGACCCCCCGCTTCATCCCCTCCTGCACCGATGAGCTGATGGAGGGCCTTGGAAAACTCCAGCGGGAGCGGGGCCTGCCGGTGCAAAGCCACCTGTCGGAAAACTTTGGTGAGATCGCCTGGGTACAGGAGCTGTGCCCCTGGTCCTCCTGCTACGGCGACGCCTACGACCACTTTGGCCTCTTCGGCGGTGAGAACTGCCCCACCGTCATGGCCCACTGCGTCCACTCCGGGGCCGAGGAGCGCGCCCTGATGAAGGAGCGGGGGGTGTTCATTGCCCACTGCCCTGAGTCCAACACCAACCTGTCCTCCGGCATCGCGCCGGTGCGCACCTTCCTGGAGGAGGGGCTCTCGGTGGGCCTGGGCAGCGATATCGCCGGCGGGACTCAGCTCTCCCTCTTCAAGGCCATGGCCCTGGCGGTGCAGGTATCCAAGCTGCGCTGGCGTCTGGTGGATCAAGAGCTGGCCCCTCTCACTGCGGCGGAGGCCTTCTGGCTGGGCACGGCAGGGGGCGGCGCCTTCTTCGGAAAGGTGGGCTCCTTTGAGCCGGGGTATGAGCTGGACGCCCTGGTGCTGGACGACAGCCGTCTCTCCGGCCCCCACCAGCACACCGTGTCGGAGCGGCTGGAGCAGGTGATCTATCTGGCGGAGGAGGCCGATCTGAAGGCCAAATTCGTGGCCGGGCAGCGGCTCTTCTGAGTTGACTTTAAAAACGCCCCCCGCGGCAGGTGCCGCGGGGGGCGTTCGGCTATTCAGGTGAGGACTGCGGCCAGGGCGGCCTTTACCTTCTCCATATCGATGGGCTTGGCGATGTGCCCGTCCATTCCCGCCTCCCGTGCGGCGATCACATCGTCCGGAAAAGCGTTGGCGGTCATGGCCAAAATGGGGATGGTGGCCCCGTCGGGCCGGTCCAAAGCCCGGATGGCCCGGGTGGCGGCATAGCCGTCCATCACCGGCATCTGGATATCCATGAGAATGGCGTCGAAGGTGCCCGGCGGTTCAGCCGCGAAGCATTCCACCGCCTCCTGTCCGTTGGCGGCGGGAGTGATACTGGCCCCTTCCAGCGCCAGAAGCTCGGTAGCAATCTCCAGGTTCAGGGGGTTGTCTTCAGCCAGCAGGAAGTGCCGCCCGTGGAGGTCGCAGGTGGCGGCGACGGCGTCGTTCTCCTCTGGAGCCTCGGCCAGCTGGCAAGGCAGGGCCACAGTGAAACGGGAGCCCTTGCCCTGGACACTCTCCACATCGATCTGTCCGCCCATGAGCTGCACCAGATTTTTCGTGATGGCCATGCCCAGGCCCACTCCGGCGACCTGGTTGGCCATGGAGGTGTCCTCCCGCTCGAAGGGGAGAAAGACCTTTTCCAGAAATTCCGGGGACATGCCAATGCCGGTGTCCGCCACCGTGAAGCGGTAGATGCGCCAATCACCGCAGTCGCCGGGCTGTTCCTCCGCCGAGAGGGTGATGGATCCGCCGGCGGGGGTGTACTTCACGGCATTGGAAAGGAGGTTGTTGAGGATCTGCTCCAGCCGCCGGGCGTCGGTAAGGACTACCGGGTGCTGTAAGGCCGGGGGCACCAGCGTAAAGTGCTTGCCCTGCACCTGGGCCTGCATCTGGAAGAGAGCGGCGGCGTCGCTGACATACCGGGACAGATCGGTGGGGGCGATGGTCAGACTCACCTTGCCCTGTTCGATCTTAGCGGTCTCCAGCACCTCGTTGATGAGGTGGAGCAACTGCTGGGAGGCCACCGTCACCTTGTCCAGACACTCCAGGGCCTTTTGCCGGTCGTCCAGATTGCGCCGGGCCATGTCGGTAAAGCCCAGCACGGCGTTCATGGGGGTGCGCATATCGTGGCTCATCCGGGAGAGGAATTTGTTCTTGGCCTGGGCCGCGGAGCGGGCGCTCTCCAGGGACTCCCGCAGCAGGCGGCTGCGCTCCAGCTCGGCGGTCTTGGCCTCGTAGATCATCCGAAAGGCCAGGATGACGTCCTCCTGTCCAGTCTCCTTGACGGCGAGGGCCTCGGCGCTGACCCAGCGCTGCTCCTTCCCCCCGCCCCGCTGGTACTCCAGGTAGCACCGCTCCACCTGTCCCCGGGACAGGGCGTGGATCTTCTCCAGCGAGAACTGGCCCAAAAATTCCTCCCGGGTCTTTTCACTTGGGATCTGCTCGAACACCAGCTGTAAAAATTCCTCGTAGGAACGGATGGGTTCCCACTGGCGGCGGGGAAGCAGGTCCTGCTTGATGACCTCACACAAGCCGCTTCCGGTATTCACCAACACCACCGCATAATAGGTCTGCCCCAGGGCCTCCACACAGTTGATGGTCCGTTGGCTGCGGCGGGAGCGCAGATAATTCTGCACACACAGATAGCCGATGACCAGCAGGAACACCCCCTGAAGGAGCAGCTGCATGTAAAAGAGGACGGTGGCATCCCGCCGGATGACGCTCTCTGCCACCGTGACGATGCACGTCCAGCCGTTGGCGTCCACGGCGTAATAGTGTTGGTAGTAGTCCTCCGTCCCCTTCCAGCGCACCTGGCCCCGGTTCCCTGTGAACTGGGCCATCAGGGCCTGATAATCCTTTTGCGTGAACTGGTCCAGCTCGCAGGGGACCGCCCCCTGTCCGATCTTCTGCTGGAGAATGACCCTGCCGTTCTGGTCCACCACAGTGGCGGTGCCGGGGAGGATGTCGCTCCCATCCTGCCATTCGATGCGGATGTCTCCCACCCGCACGTCCATGGCCAGCACGCTCTCTCCGTCCTCCAGCAGCACCGACAGGCTGACGATGAACTTCCCGTCCCGGGCGTCCGAGTAGATCTGGGAACAGGCCACACTTCCTCCAGCCTCCACGGCCTGGGTATACCATACCCGCTGCTTCACGTCATAGCTGCTGGCCGGGTCCCATCCGCTGCTGAAAAGGGCTTTCCCCTGAACATAGCCGTACAGTCCGCTCTCATCATAGATGAGGTGGGCGGCGTACTCGCCGGAGTATTTCTCCAGCCAACGGTGGATATCCTCCTGGGTGCGCCCCATGTTCAGCATCCCCTGCACGTTGTAGGCCGCGTGGTTGAGGACTTGGCGGTACTCCTCCATAAAGGACTCCTCCTGAAGGCGGAGGTAATCGGCGGTAATGCGTCCCATCTGGTTGGCGCTGTTGTAGCCGGTACGCCCGGCCAGAAAGACCCCCAGGAAGGAGATCGCACTCAGGGCCAGGAATAGGATCACGCTCTGTATGAGAAAACGCTGTTCTGCGGTACGCGGTCGTTTTGCCATGCTGTTTCCCTCCTGTGCCCGGCTTCCGTCGGGTTTGGATGGATGTATTATACCTGCTTTCCGTCCTGAGGGCAACCGCTCCCTCGGGAAGTAAAAAGTCGGCGACAAGGCCCCCGCCTTATGGTATACTGGTCCCAGAATCAAACTGAACCTTCCAAAGAGACAGGAGGAACCAAGCCATGAAGCGGGAAGATCCTATCTATCAGACCTATGTGCGCATTCTGGAGGAAGAGCTGTGCCCGGCCATGGGTTGCACCGAGCCCATCGCCCTGGCCTACGCCGCCGCCCTGGTCCGCCAGACCCTGGGGACCGCCCCGGAAGCGCTGCAGGTGGCCGTGAGTGGCAACCTGATGAAAAATGCCAAGAGCGTGGTGGTGCCCAACACCGGCGGACTGCGCGGCATCGAGGCCTCGGTGGCCGCCGGTGCTGCGGCGGGGGATGCCGGGAAGGCCCTGGAGGTCATCTCCGATGTGGACGACGCCGGGCGGGAGGCCATCCGCGCCCTGCTCCGGTCGGTGCCCATTCGGGTGGAGCGGCTGGAGACCCCGGCGGTACTGGATCTGGTGATCGAGGCCCGGGCTGGAAATGATACCGCCTCGGTGCGCATCACCGACCGGCACACCAATGTGGTGTCTCTGACGCGCAACGGCGTGGAACTGGAGGTCCCCGCCGCTGGGGAGAACGCCGGCGAGGAGGAGGCCCCCCGGGCCGACCGGAGCCTTCTGAGCGTGGAGCGTATCGTAGAGTTTGCCGACAGCCTGGACACAGCGGATGTGCGGGAGGTGCTGGAGCGGCAGATCGAGTACAACATGGCCATTTCCCAAGAGGGCCTGTCCGGCGACTACGGCGCGGGCATTGGCCACACTCTGATGGAGGACGGGGACAGCCTGAAAAATAAGGTGAAGGTCTATGCCGCCGCCGGGGCCGACGCCCGTATGAGCGGGTGTGAGCGGCCGGTGGTCATTAACTCGGGCAGCGGCAACCAGGGCATTACCGCCTCGGTACCGGTGGTAGTGTGGGCCCGGGAGAAGGGGTACGACCACGAGCACCTGCTGCGGGCGCTGGCCCTCTCCAACCTCCTGGCCATTCACCAGAAGGCCTATATCGGGGTACTCTCGGCCTATTGCGGCGCGGTGAGCGCCGGATGTGCCGCCGCCGGGGGCATTGCCTATCTGGAGGGCTGCGGCTACGACGGCGTGGCGCACACGGTAGTCAACGCCCTGGCCATCACCTCCGGCGTCATCTGCGACGGTGCAAAACCCTCCTGCGCCGGCAAGATCGCCGTGGCGGTGGAGAGCGGCATCCTGGGCTATCAGATGTACCGCCAGGGCCGCCAGTTCTGGAGCGGCGACGGCATCGTCACCAAGGGGGTGGACAACACCATCCGCAACGTGGGTGAGCTGGCCCGGGACGGCATGAAGGAGACCGACCGGAAGATCGTGGAGCTGATGCTGGAAAATCTGGCCGCCCCCGCCGAGGCGGCGAGCTGCTAACTGCTTATCTGCAAAAACACACCCCCGTTGGGGCCCTTCGGCCCCAACGGGGGTGTGTCGTTACCGGCTCAGGACCGGCAGCGGCTCAATGTGCGCGGCCGCGCTTACTGCATGGAGTTCTCGTAGGCCTGGATCATCTTCTTGACCATCTGGCCGCCCACGGAGCCGGCCTCACGGCTGGTCAGGTCGCCGTTGTAGCCCTGCTTCAGGTTGACGCCGACTTCCTGCGCGGCCTCCATCTTGAACTTGTTCAGGGCCTCACGGGCGTTGGGGACGGCGGGCTGGTTGGAAGTGGTAGACATAAAAACATCTCCTTCAAACGTCGATTGTTTGGATTGGGGAATCCGCACATAGCTTTGCCCCAGCCGTAGTTTCTATGTAGGCCACTTTTTTCCGCTTTTTCCATCCCGCCGCAGAGTGCTGTCAGCGGGATGGCACAGTTAAGACTTTCATTATGGAAACCAGTCTGGAGCCAAGAATAGAATGTGCAAAAAATGGGCATGGTTTTGGTGGAGATAGCAAGAAAAAGCCGGTGCGTCTTTTGCTATTTTGAAGAAAATTGCTTTGCTTTTATACAGGGGGGATGCTATAATATCATTGCATTGGAGCGCCGTCCCATGTGGGTCCTCCAATTCCCATTTTTCAGAGAATGAGAGAACCAGCCGCGGCAGATTAAAAGAGCGGCTGTTGGCATTGCCGGGACTCCAGTCCCGGGTGTGGAATAGAAGGTGCGGTTTTGACAAAGTATGTGATTCAGGGCGGGAAACCGCTTTATGGCGAGATCTCCATCAGCGGCGCGAAAAACGCCGCCGTGGCCATCATCCCTGCCACCCTGTTGGTGGATGGGGTGTGCCGAATTGAAAATATCCCCCAGATCAGTGACGTGACGCTGATCCTCAACATTCTCCAGGAGCTGGGCGCCGATGTGCGCACGGTCAACCGGACGACGGTGGATGTGGACTGTACCCACATCCACAACGCCCGCATCCCGGAGGAGTTGGCCCGTAAGATCCGGGCCTCTTACTATTTCATTGGGGCTCTGCTCAGCCGCTTCGGCTCTGCCCAGGTGCCCCCTCCGGGCGGCTGTGACTTCGGCGGGCGGCCCATTGACCAGCACATCAAGGGCTTTGTGGCCATGGGCGCCGACGTAGACGTGCGGGGCGGCTATATCCACGCCAAGGCCCGCAACGGCCGTTTGAACGGTACCCAGGTGTATATGGACATGGTCTCTGTGGGCGCCACCATGAATATCATGCTGGCCGCCACCCTGGCCGACGGCCTGACTATCATCGAAAACGCGGCCAAGGAGCCCCACATCGTGGACCTGGCCAACTTCCTCAACTCCATGGGCGCCGACATTATGGGCGCGGGCACCGACGTCATCAAGATCCGGGGCGTGGACCGTCTGAAGGGCGGCACCTACTCCATCATCCCCGACCAGATCGAGGCGGGCACCTACATGGCCGCCGTGGCTGCCGCCGGCGGTGAAGTTCTCATCAAGAACGTCATCCCCAAGCACCTGGAGTGCATCACCGCCAAGCTGGTGGAGATGGGCGTGGAGGTGGAGGAGCGGGACGACGCCGTGCTGGTCCGCCGCACCGGCGAGCTGACCCGCACCAATGTGAAGACCCTCCCCTATCCCGGCTTCCCCACCGACATGCAGCCCCAGATCGCCGCGGTGCTGTGTCTGGCCAAGGGCACCAGCGTCCTCACCGAGGGCGTGTGGGACAACCGCTACCGCTACGTGGACGAGTTCCGGCGCATGGGCGCCCAGATCCAGGTAGACGGCAAGGTGGCCATCATCGAGGGCGTGGACAAGTTTTCCGCCGCCCGGGTCCAGGCCTGTGACCTGCGGGCCGGCGCGGCCATGGTCATCGCCGCTCTGGCCGCTAACGGCGTCAGCGAGATTAGCAACATCCACCACATCGAGCGCGGGTACGAGGACATCGTACGCAAGCTCTCCGGCGTGGGCGCCGACATCCGGGTGGTCGTTACCCCCGATGACGAGGAGTCCCAGGCCACTGCAGGTTAAAATCAGATCCGGATCCGGGAGGGACGGCAGCGCCGTCCCTCTGTTTCTGTCCGCCCGGGCCGGATCTCTCACAGAGGAGCGATCTATGCTGACACTTACCACTCTGGCCAGCGGCTCCAGCGGCAACTGTACCCTGGTGTCCGACGGCACCACCCATATCCTCATCGACGCGGGCATCTCCGCCCGGCGCATCACCACTGCTCTGAAGGGCCTGGGCATCCCGCCACAGGCCCTTGCCGGCGTGCTGGTGACCCATGAGCACACCGACCATATCTCCGGCCTTGCCACCCTCACCAAGCAGCTGGACTTTCCCCTCTACGCCAGCGGCGGCACCGCCGTGGCCATGGGGCGGAAGCTCCCTCTGACTCCGGAGCGGGTCCATACCTTCCGGCCGGGCGATTGCTTCACCCTGGGCGGGCTTGAGGTGGAGACCTTCCCCACCCCCCACGACGCCGCTGAGAGCACCGGCTACGCCATCTCCGCCCACGGGCGGAAGGCGGCGGTGGTCACCGACCTGGGCTATGTCACCCACGCTGTGGAGCGATCCATCCAGGGGGCCCATCTGCTGCTGGCCGAGGCCAACTACGAGCCCGAGTGGCTCCAGAGCGGGCCCTACCCCTATTTCCTGAAAGCCCGCATCCAGGGCGAGCGGGGACACCTCTCCAACCGGGCGGGGGCCGAACTGGCCTGCCGCGGGGCCGAGGCCGGGGCCACCACCGTGGTGCTGGCCCACCTGTCCAAGGAGAACAACACCCCCCAGCGGGCCTACGACATCGTCCGGGGCGCGCTGGAGCGCCAGGGCGCGGTGATCGGCCGGGACGTGTGCCTGGACGTGGCTCCCCGGGACTGCACCGGGACTACATACACCGTCTGAGGAGGAAAGGAGGACCTCACCATGCGCAGCGTTACCCTGCTCACCGTGGGCAAGCTGAAGGAGCCCTTTTACCGCCAGGCCTGCGACGAGTACGTCAAGCGCCTGGGGGCGTTCTGCAAGCTGAACGTCATCGAGCTCCCCGAGGAGCGCCTCCCCCAGAACCCCTCCCAGGCCCAGATCGACGCCGCCCTGGAGAAGGAGGCCGCCGCTGTGCGGGCAAAGCTCCCGGCAGGGGCGGTGCTGGCGGCCCTGTGCGTGGAGGGAAAGCTCCTCTCCAGCGAGGACCTGGCCGCTCAGATGGCCCGCTGGGCTGGGAGCGGCAAGAGCAGCGTGGTCTTTTTGATCGGCTCCTCCTTCGGCCTCTCCCCCACTCTGAAGGCCCAGGCCGACCTGCGCCTCTCCATGTCCCCCATGACTTTCCCCCACCACCTGGCCCGGGTGATGGTGCTGGAGCAGATCTACCGGGCCTTTCAGATTAACGCCGGCTCCCCGTACCACAAATAGGGGGAAACCTCTGGAAAAATATGCGATAATTTACCAAGATGTATGCTAGATATCGGCTCTCCTTTGTGATATAATCACAACAGCAGTGTTGGATTCACGCCAAAATCTCAGATAAATTGGAGGTCATTCCCATGTCCTATCGTGATGTTTATGAAAAGTGGCTCCACAGCCCCGCCCTGAGCGAGGCTGAGAAAGAGGAGCTGCGCTCTATCGCCAACGATGAGAAGGAGATCGAGAGCCGGTTCTTCGCGCCTCTGGAGTTTGGTACCGCCGGCCTGCGCGGTACCATGTGCGTGGGTCTGCATCAGATGAATATCCATGTCATCCGCCACGCCACCCAGGCCTTCGCCGAGGTCATCAAGGCCGAGGGCCCCGAGGCGGTGAAGCGGGGCGTGGCCGTTTGCTTCGACTGCCGCAACCATTCCGACGAGTTCGCCCGTGAGACCGCCTGTGTCATGGCGGGCAACGGCATCCATGTCCGTCTCTTTGAGTCCCTGCGCCCCACCCCCGAGGTGTCCTTCGCCGTGCGGGAGTATGGCTGCATCGCCGGCGTGAACGTCACTGCCAGCCATAACCCCAAGGAGTACAACGGCTACAAGGTCTACTGGCAGGACGGCGCCCAGCTGCCCCCTCACCACGCTGACGCCATCGCCAAGAAAATGGAGGAGCTGGATCTCTTCGACTCCATCGTGCGCATGGACTACGATGAGGCGGTGAAGGCCGGCCTTATCACCCTCATGGGCGCCGAGACCGACGAGAAGTTCCTGGCCAACGTCATGGGCCAGGTCAACGACAAGGCCGCTGTGGAGAAGGTGGCCGACACCTTCAAGATGGTGTACACCCCCTTCCACGGCACCGGCTACAAGCTCATCCCCGAGGCCCTCAAGCGCCTGGGCATGAAGCACGTCATCTGCGTCCCCGAGCAGATGGTCATCGACGGCAACTTCCCCACCGTGGTCTCCCCCAACCCGGAGAACCCCGAGGGCTTCTACCTGGCGGTGGACCTGGCCAAGAAGGAGGGCGCCGACTTTATCCTGGGCTCCGACCCCGACGCCGACCGCGTGGGCATCATGGTCCGCAATGACCAGGGCGAGTACATCACCATCTCCGGCAACCAGACCGGCGTGCTGCTGCTGGACTACCTCATCGGCGCCAAGAAGCGCACCGGCAAGATGCCTGAGAAGCCCGTGGCCCTCAAGACCATCGTGACCACCGAGATGGCCCGCAAGGTGGCCGAGACCAACGGCCTGGCCTGCTACGACACCTTCACCGGCTTCAAGTTCCTGGCCGAGAAGAAGGACAAGCTGGAGAACGCCGGCGAAGGCAAGGTCATCTTCGCCTACGAGGAGAGCTATGGCTACATGCTGGGCGACTACGTCCGGGACAAGGACGCCGTCACCGCCGCTCTGGCGCTCACCGAGATGGCCGCCTGGTACGCCGGACAGGGCATGACCCTGTACGACGCTTTGCAGAAGTGCTATGAGAAGTACGGCTTCTACGGCGAGAAGACCCTGAACCTGGTGATGCCCGGTCTGGACGGCCTGAAGAAGATGGCCGACCTGATGGCCGGCCTGCGGGAGCACCCCCCGGTGGAGATCGCCGGTGTGGCGGTGAAGCAGCAGAAGGACTACAAGGACGGCTCTGTGGTCAATGTGGCCGACGGTGCCAAGAGCACCATGGAGCTCTCCGGCTCCAACGTGCTGCGCTACGAGATGGCCGACGGCACCAGCCTCATCGTCCGTCCCTCCGGTACCGAGCCCAAGGTGAAGGTCTACATCCTGGCCAACGGCGCCTCCAAGGCCGAGTGCGACGAGAAGGTGGCCAAGTACGCCGCCTGGGCCGAGAGCCTGAAGGGCTAAGCGATCCAAACGACAAATCGGACCCGCCGGAAGGCGGGTCCGATTTTTTTGATTATTTGCTCTTCTTCCCGTGGTCCAGGTGGTAGGCCATGCACTGATAGGTCATGAGCTGCACCATCCACAGCCCGCCCACCAGCAAGATCCACCCCGGCTGGGCCAGGCCGTTGGAGGCCAGGAAAAATAGGACCAGCATGGCGATGGGAAAAATAAAACTCATGATCCGAAAGGAGAAGTAACTGCACTGGCCGATCTGCTGCTGCTCGGCCTCGTCGCAGCTGCGGTACCAGTCCCTCTGAAAGCGGCTGTCGAACACGTTGCCCTTCTTCTCCGGGTGGATGACCTTGGTGGCCTTCACCGC
>DYBS01000001.1:0-37681 GCA_019418525.1 Clostridiales bacterium | reverse complement strand
CCTGCACCGCCACGACCCACACCAGCTGGACCAGCAGCAGAAGGAGGAGCAGTCGGTTTTCCTCTCCGGTGAACATGGCCTGGCCGCCCACCCCCAGGGCGATGAACATCCACACCATGGACACGCCGGAGAGGATCATGGACAGACACAGCCGCCGGTCTGCCTCCCGGAAGGCGTCATCGTCCTCCTCCGCCCGGGGCAGCAGGGTCCGGCCCCGGAAGTAGTAGGCGGTGCTGACGGCCAGCACCAGATATCCGGGGGCAAACCACCACAGTCCAAGTACGGCCAGTACCCCGTTCAGCTCCGCCGCTCTCTCGATCAGATTGCTTCCCGCCATGGCGGCAAAATAGCCCGCCACGCCGCCCAGAGCGGCACATACCAGAACAGTGATGGCAAAGCGGGCGTAGACCGCCCGGTTGGTCTGTTCCTTCTTCATTGCTCTTCCTCCTCCGTGAGATAAAAGACCTCGTCCACCGGTGTTTCAAATACCTTTGCGATGCGCAGGGCCAGTGTAATGGAGGGGTTGTAGTCCCCCCGCTCGATGAGGCTGATGGTCTGGCGGGAGGCCCCCACCAGCGCCCCCAGCGCCTGCTGGTTGAGCCCTTTCGCCGCCCGCAGCTCTTTCAGTCGGTTTCCAAGCGGCATGGCGTTCCCTCCTTCTTGACAAGAATCTAAGTCAATTTGACAACTATCTTTGTCATTATTAGAATAGCATTGACAAGGATAGTTGTCAATAGAAAAATGAAAAAGCCCCGCCGCAGAAACCTCTTCTGCGGCGGGGCCCTCTTTTGGTATGCTTATCCGATGCTGATGCCCATGCGGCGGGCCACCTCCAGCATGCCGTGTCCCTCCGGCACCAAGCGGCTCTTGCCCGCGATGTCCTTGAGCTTGTTCTCCCCCACGTGGTTGTTCTTCATGGCGATGGTGATGCCGTAGTTCTCATCCTCCACCATCTTGGCGGCGTAGGAGCCGAACTGGGTGGCCAGCACCCGGTCGTAGGGGGAGGGGCTGCCGCCCCGCTGCATGTGGCCGGGGACGCACACCCGGGTCTCGAAGCCGGTGAGCTCCTCGATCTGCCGGGCGATACGGTTGGTGGCAGTGGTGTACCCCTCCTCGGCCCGCTTGGCCATGCGCTCCTTCTTCTTCATCCGGGCCTCCTTGGAGTCGTACACGCCCTCGGCCACCGCCAGGATGGAGAAGGTCTTGCCGTGGGAGGCCCGCTTCTCGATGGCGGCGCACACGTTCTCGATGGTGTAGGGGAACTCCGGGATGAGGATGATGTCGGCGCCTCCGGCGATGCCGGCGTACAGGGTGAGCCAGCCGGCCTTGTTGCCCATCAGCTCCACCACCATGCAGCGGCTGTGGCTGCCGGCGGTGGTGTGGACCCGGTCGATGGCCTCGGTGGCGATGTCCACCGCCGAGTGGAAGCCGAAGGTCACGTCGGTACCGTAAATGTCGTTGTCGATGGTCTTGGGCAGGCCGATGATGTTAAGTCCCTCCTCCGACAGGAGGTTGGCGGTCTTATGGGTGCCGTTGCCGCCCAGGCAGAGGAGACAGTCCAGCTTCATCTCCTCATAGTGCTTTTTCATGGCGGCCACCTTGTCCACCTGGTCATCCCCCACCACCCGCATCAGCTTGAAGGGGGTGCGGCGGGTGCCCAGGATGGTGCCGCCCACCGTCAGGATACCGGAGAACTCGCTGGGGTCCATGACCCGCCAGTCCCCGTGGATGAGGCCGTAGTAGCCATTGGCAATACCCACGATCTCCACGTCGCTGCCAAAGCGCTGGTAGAGGGCCTTGGCCACCCCCCGCAGGGTGGCGTTGAGCCCCGGGCAGTCGCCGCCGGAGGTGAGGATACCCACTCGTTTTTTCATATTTGACCCTCCTCTTAGGTGTGATATTCTTCCCTCTCAGGATAAAAGCTCTCCCCCCGTCTGTCAAGGGGCGGCGGAAATCTTGCATCTTTGGTTGCATGATACCCGCCTATATGATAAAATAAACTGATTCACACTGTGGAATCCGTCAAAATGGGGGAGATTCCCCCGGGGATTTGAGGCCGCGCCGGGGAAAAACGGCGTTCCGGGACTTGTGTTCCGATAGAGGGAGGCCTTGAATCGGACACACAAGAGAAAGGAACGAACGCTATGATCGAGATCAACGGCGAGCAGGTCTCCGGCGAGGCCCGCTACGACCAGCTGGGCCTCTCAGATGCGCTGATGAAGGCCATCGAGAAGAAGGGCTATGTGGATGCCACCCCAGTGCAGGCCGGGTCCATCCCCTACTTCATGGAGTGGAAAGACGTCATCGCCAAGGCCCCTACCGGCACCGGCAAGACCTTTGCCTTCGGCATCCCCATGGTGGAGCACATTGACCCGGAGCGCAGCGAGGTGCAGGGGCTCATCCTGGCCCCCACCCGGGAGCTGGCCATCCAGATCCAGGACGAGCTGCGGGACCTGTGCGCCTTTAAGGAGGGCGTGCGGGTGGTGTGCCTCTACGGCGGCCAGGACATCAACAAGCAGATCACCCAGCTGAAAAAACACCCCCAGATCGTGGTGGCCACCCCCGGCCGCCTGATGGACCACATGAAGCGGCGTACCGTGCGCCTGGACAAGGTGGAGACGGTGGTGCTGGACGAGGCCGACCGCATGCTGGACATGGGTTTCATCCGGGACGTGACCCGCATCCTGGACCAGCTCAAGCACCGCAAGAACCTGGGCATGTTCTCCGCCACCATCTCCCGGGAGGTCATGGACATCTCCTGGGTGTACCAGCGTGACCCCGTGGAGATCACCGTCCGCCCGGTGGAGGACTCCAAGCCCGACATCCAGCAGTACCGCATCGACCTGGACGGCCGGGAACAGAAGCTGGACACCATCGCCGCCCTCATCACCCACGGGGAGTATGAGCGGGCCATCGCTTTCTGCAACACCAAGAACATGACCGACCGCCTGGCGGGCCTTCTGAAGATGCGGGGCATCTCCTGCGAGGCCATCCACGGCGACATCCAGCAGCGGGTGCGGGAAAAGACTTTGGAGAAGTTCAAAAAGGGCGAGCTGCGGGTGCTGGTGGCCACCGATGTGGCCGCTCGGGGCCTGGATATCGACGATGTGGACGCGGTGTTCAATTACGACGTGCCCGACGAACTGGAGAACTACACCCACCGCATCGGCCGCACCGGCCGGGCCAAGCGCCACGGCGTGGCCTACACCTTCGTGGCCAACATCACCGAGGGCATCCGCATGGATGAGATCGTGCGCAACACCGGCGCCGAAGTGCAGCGGCTGAAGTACGACAAGGACGGCTGCCTCATGCTGGTGGAGGAACAGCACTGAGCGTTTCGCCCCGGGGCTTTTTTCCCCGACCTGCAAGGAACTGCTTTACACCCCTGGAGCCCTTATGATAAAATAACCTTATATTCTGGAACAGCAAGTTTACTTTCCGCCTAGCGGATGTAGTGGGGGGTTCACGATGCAACTGTGTGAAGTCAAACGGATCTTGTCCGCCACCGTGCTCACCGGAGCCGAGCGTCTGGAGGAGGAAGTGGCATCGGGCTGCGGAAGCGATTTTCTCAGCGACGTGCTAGCCTATGTGCATGACCAGAACCTGCTGCTCACCGGGATGGTCAATCCCCAGGTGATCCGCACCGCCGAGATGACCGACATCAAGTGTGTGGTCTTTGTGCGGGGCAAGCACCCGGGGGACGAGATCGTCCAGATGGCAGCGGAGCGGGGCATCGTGGTGATGACCTCGCCGGAACGGATGTACACCGCTTGCGGGCTGCTGTACAGCAACGGACTTAGGGGGAATTAACTATGGAACCTGTCAAACTGGTATATCCCGTCGAGGGCGGGGACTTCATCCAGGCCGGTGAGGCCTCCAGCAAGATGAAGATGACCCTCAAGAAGCTGGGCCTGCCCTCGGATGTGATCCGCAAGGCCTCCATCTGCATGTATGAGGGTGAGATCAACATGGTCATCCACGCCAACGGCGGCCAGGCCGAGGTGGAGATCGGCATGGACCAGATCATCCTGCGCATGGTGGACCACGGCCCCGGTATCCCGGACATCCCCAAGGCCATGGAGGAGGGTTACTCCACCGCTGGTCCCGAGGTGCGCAGCCTGGGCTTCGGCGCGGGCATGGGTCTGCCCAACATGAAGCGCTATTCCGACGAGATGGACATCGACACCGAGCTGGGCAAGGGCACCACCGTGACGATGAAGCTGAAGATCGGCTAAGAACTGATTGGGAGTTGATACTGCCATGGAGCACTCTGTTGTCCTGGATTATAAACGCTGCCGGGGCTGCACGACCTGCATCAAAACTTGTCCCACCGAGGCCATCCGAGTCCGCCGTGGCAAAGCTCTGATCCTGGCCGACCGCTGCATCGACTGCGGGCGGTGCATCCAGGTCTGTCCCCACCGTGCCATCAAGCCGGTCAGCGACAGCCTGGACCAGCTCAAGCAGTATACCTACTGTGTGGCCGTCCCTGAGCCCGCGCTCTACGGCCAGTTCCACAATCTGGGCAACGTCGATCTCATTCTGAACGGGCTTTTGAAGGTGGGCTTCCACAAGGTCTTTGAGTCCGCCAAGGCCGCCGAGATCCTGGCAGAGTATGTGAGCCAGCGGGAGCGGCACTCTCCCCGCCGGGCCATGCCCCTCATCTCACCCCAGTGCCCCAGTATTCTGCGCCTGATCCGCATCCGTTTCCCCAATCTCATCGAGCATCTGGACCCGCTGGTGATGCCCATGGAGCTGGCCGCCACGCTGGCCCGGAAGGAGGCCTGTGCCGACACAGGGCTCCCGCCGGAGAAGATTGGGGTCTTTGCCATCGTGCCCTGTCCCGCCAAGGTCACCGCCGCCCACTCCCCCGAGGGGCTGGACGCGCCGGTGCTGGACGGTGCCTTTTCCATCCAGGATCTGTACTTGCGCTTGCTGCGGCCCATGGAGGAGCTGAAGGACCCGCTGCCTCTGATGGCCTCCGGCAAGATGGGCATGGGGGTGGCCATGGCCGGCGGCGAGTCTCGCAGCCGCCAAGCCCAGCGTTATGTGGCGGTGGACGGTATCGAGAACTGCATCCAAATGCTGGAGGAGATCGAGGATGGCCGTCAGCCCGAGGTGGACTTCATCGAGCTCTCCGCCTGCACCCAGGGCTGTGTGGGGGGCTGCATGACCGTGGAAAATCCCTACATCGCCAAAATGCGCATCCAGCGCCTGATGGAGGAGCTACCCGCCTTTACCTGGCCGGCGGAACCGGAGGAGCTGGACCGGGAGATCACCACCTTCTCCCGCATGCCCCAGTACAGCCCCGCCTTCCGGCTGGACCCGGACCGGGCGGAGGCCATGGCCAAGCACCTGCGCATCGAGGCCTTTGAGGAGTCCCTCCCCGGGCTGCACTGCGGGTCCTGCGGTGCACCCAACTGCCACGCCTTCGCCGAGGACGTGGTGCAGGGCCGGGCCAAGGCGGACGACTGCATCTTCAAGGTGCGGGAGCGGATGCGGGACGTGGCCGGGCCGGACGGCCCCGATGCCTACCTGCCGCCCCCCTTCCGTCAGAAAAAACCCACGCAAACCTGATCCTTTTACGGGAGCGGTACAGTCTGTACCGCTCCCGTTTGTCTTTCGAGAGGAGGTCATCCTATGTACTGTGCCCGCTGCGGGACGCCCTGCCGGGAGGACGAGGTCTTTTGCGCCCACTGCGGCGCGGCCCTCCAGGTGGAGGGCGGGCGGGTGGAGGAGGAGTTGTCCACATCGGCGGCTCCGGCGGTGGAAAATACGCCCACAGAGGCGGTCGTCCCCGCTGTGGGGCATCGCCGGTTTCCCCTCCGGTCACCCCACATCAAAGGCCGGAGGCGGCTCCTCCTGGGCGGCGTCTGTGCGGCGCTGGTGGTGGTCCTGGCCGCGCTGGTGGGGCTGAACCGCCCGACGGAGGGATTCCAGCCCCGCCCCGCCGCCCTGCTCAGCATCTGGTCCAGAGCCAATGACGGGAGCGAGTGCTTCTACTACGACGGGGAGCTGGTGGTGGGCCCGGAGGAGGGGGTGAGCAATCTCACCTCCTTCCTGGACGGCCAGTCCTGTCTGGCCATGGACCGCGAGGGCGTTCTGGCGGGGGTGGTCACCGCCGACGGCCTCATCCCTCTCAATCGCCCCGAGGGGACCATGACCGCCAACGACCTCTCCGCGGACGGCAGCGTCTTTTATTGCGCCCTGACGGACGGGACACTGTGGCGCTGTTCCCTCCCCAGCGGCACGCGGGAGAAGCTGGTGGAGGACTGCTCGGCGGACGGAGTGCGGGTCTCCCCTTCGGGGGACACCGTGGCCTACTTTGATAACCAGACCGACTGCTGGTACTTGCTCCGGGAGGATGGGGTCCCGGAGGAGCTCCCCCTGGCGGAGAACGCCATAGTATACTCCCTCTCGGATGGCGGGCGTTATGTCTATTACGGATTGGAAGAGTCCGCCCAGACCAGCTCCTCCGCCATCTGCTGCTGGGACGGCTCGACCAGCCATCTGGTGGGCTACACCGAGCATTTCAGCGCCCTGACCAACCGGACCGGGGACCAGCTGCTCCTATTTGGCGACACCATGACCTATCTGGTGGACGGCAGCCGGAACTGGTCCTATTCCGGGTTTCTCTATCCCCTCGCTCTGTTCCAGACGCGGGGCAGCACCGCCGGCATTTACCAGCGGAACAGCGTCGCTGTGCTGGACTGTGACGATCTGACCCAGGGCTACTTCGTCTCCTTCGGCAGCGACGTCCAGGCGTTGTACCGCCTGGAGGAGGGCGTACTCACGCCGGTTCTGGAGGACTTTGACCAGGCGCTGCCGGACGCCGCCGGTGAGTCCCTGTGGTATGTCCGGGAGAACCAGCTCTGGCAGTTTCAGAAGAACCGGTCCACCCTCCGGTGGGAGGACCCCGGGGAGGATGTCCACCTGGAAGGGGTAAGCCCGGACGGGAGCACCGCGCTCTGCCGGAGCGATACCGGGCTGTGGCGGCTGAAGGCGGGCGGCACCCCGGAGCTGATCAGCGAGAAGTGTCAGACGGTCTATCCCCTCTGGAACGGATTTTATTATGATGACGGCAGTCAGCTCTGCTATGTCCCCTGGGACGGGCCCCCGGAGCCGCTGGAGGAGTTGGAGGATGTCCTGAACATCCAGTACAGCTCCAGCTCCCCCTTGCAGGTGGAGCTGGAGAACGGCAGCATCTGGCACGTCATTGACGGGATGGAACCCATCCAAGTCTCCTAAAAACAGACGGACAGCTGGAATCCCAGCTGTCCGTCGCTTTATTTTACATGCTCTCGTGGAAGGTGCGCTTGATGACCTCCAGCTGCTGCTCGCGGCTCAGGCGGGAGAAGTTCACCGCATAGCCGGACACCCGGATGGTCAACGTCGGGTACTGCTCGGGGTGCTCCATGGCGTCCACCAGCAGCTGCCGGTTCATCACATTCACGTTCAGGTGGTGGGCCCCCTGGATGAAGTAGCCGTCCAGGATGTGCACCAGGTTGTCCACCCGCTCGGCGTCGGTCTTGCCCAGGGCGGAGGGCACGATGGAGAAGGTGTTGGACACGCCGTCCTGACACACCGCCCGGTAGGGGATCTTGGCCACCGAGTTGAGGGAGGCCAGGGCGCCGTTCTTGTCCCGGCCATGCATGGGGTTGGCGCCGGGGGCAAAGGGCTCCCCGGCCTTGCGGCCGTCGGGGGTGGCGCCGGTCTTTTTGCCGTACATCACATTAGAGGTGATGGTGAGGGCGGAGAGGGTGTGGATGGCGTTCCGGTAGAGGGGGTGCTTCTTGAGCTCGGCCGAGAAGTAGGACACCAGCTCCACGGCGATGTCGTCCACCCGATCGTCGTCGTTGCCGTACTTGGGGAAGTCGCCCTCCACCTCGAAGTCCACGGCAATGCCCTCCTCGTTACGGATGGGCTTCACCTTGGCGAACTTGATGGCGGAGAGAGAGTCGGCGGCGATGGACAGGCCCGCCACACCGAAGGCGGCCAGCCGCTCCACCAGGGTGTCGTGGAGGGCCATCTGGCTGCTCTCATAGGCGTACTTGTCGTGCATGTAGTGGATGATGTTGATGGTGTCCACATAGAGCTCGGCCACGTAGGACAGCACTTTTTTGTAGTTGCCCAGCACCTTGGAGTAGTTCAGCACCTCGTCCCGGTCCAATTCGATGTTGGGGACGATGACGCCCCCCTTCTTCTCGTCCACGCCGCCGTTGATGGCGTACAGCAGGCTCTTGGCCAGGTTGGCCCGGGCGCCAAAGAACTGCATCTGCTTGCCCACCGCCATGGCAGACACACAGCAGGCAATGCAGTAGTCATCGCCGTACATGGGGCGCATGAGCTCGTCGCTCTCGTACTGGATGGAGTCGGTGTCGATGCTCATCTTGGCGCAGTAGTCTTTAAAACCCTGGGGGAGGTGCTGGCTCCAGAGGACGGTGAGGTTAGGCTCGGGGGCGGTGCCCAGATTTGTGAGGGTGTGGAGCATCCGGAAGGAACTCTTGGTCACCAGGGTGCGGCCGTCCACCCCCATGCCGCCGATGGACTCGGTGACCCAGGTGGGGTCGCCGCCGAAGAGCTCGTTGTACTCGGGGGTGCGCAGGTGGCGCACCAGACGGAGCTTAATGACGAACTGGTCGATGAGCTCCTGGGCCCCCTGCTCGTCCAGGATGCCCCGCTCCAGGTCCCGCTGGAGGTAGATGTCCAGGAAGGTGGCGGTGCGGCCCAGGGAGGTGGCCGCGCCGTTGTTCTCCTTGATACCCGCCAGATAGGCCATGTACAGGTTCTGCACCGCCTCGTGGGCGTTCTCCGCCGGGCGGGTGATGTCACAGCCGTACTTGGCGGCCATGGAGGCCATCTCCTTCAAAGCCCGGATCTGCATCTGGACCTCCTCCCGCAGGCGGATGCGCTCGTCGGTCATGGGGCCGTCAATCATGTCCAGGTCTTTTTCTTTCTCCTCGATGAGGAAGTCGGTGCCGTACAGGGGCACCCGGCGGTAGTCACCCACGATCCGGCCCCGGCCGTAGGCGTCGGGCAGACCGGTGAGGAGCCCGGCGTGGCGGGCCAGGCGGGTGCGCTTGGGGTAGGCGTCGAACACGCCCTCGTTGTGGGTCTTGCGGTAGAGGCGGAAGTGCCGCTCGATCTCCGGGTCCAGCTGGTAGCCGTACTGCTCCAGGGCGGAGGTGGCGTTACGGATGCCGCCGAAGGGGTTCACGATGCGCTTGAGGGGGGCATCGGTCTGGAGGCCCACGATCACTTCGTTCTCCTCATCGATGTAGCCGGGGGCGAAGTTGTCGATGCCGCTCACCGCGTGGGTCTCCACGTCGATGATGCCCTTCTTCACCTCTTCGATGATGAGGGCCTGGGCGCGTTTCCACACCGCGGCGGTTTTGGAGGAAATGGGGGCCAGGAAGGAGGCGTCGCCCGTATAGGGGGTATAGTTTTTCTGGATAAAATTGCGGACATTCACCAAATGGCGCCACTCGCCGGTGCGGAAACCGCTCCAGGCGGTGCAATTCACGTCAATACTCATACTCGGGATCTCCTTTCACAGCAGGTCTCGTTCAGTCTCAGGTTCCAGCCCTTCAGGCTGGTGGGGTCCATGGGCTCCACCCCCTCCAGGGGGTAGGAGATGCCCAGTGCGGCGTACTTGTGAACCCCCAGGGTGTGGTAGGGCAGCAGCTCCACCTTCTCGATGTGCCGGATGGTCTGCAAGTACCGCTCCAGCCCTTCGAGGTGCTTCTTCCCGTCGGTGAGGCCGGGGACCACCACGTGGCGTACCCACAGGGGGACCTCCGCCGCCTGGGCGGCGGCCAGGAAGCGGTCGAAGGCCTCTCTGGACGCCCCGGTCACCGCTCGGTACCCCTCGGGGTCGTAGTGCTTCACGTCCAGCAGGATGAGGTCGGTGTGGGCCAGAATGGCCCCGGACTCCCCCAGTCCGGCCCCGGCGGTATCCAGACAGGTGTGGATGCCCGCCTCCCGGCAGCGCTTCAGGCACTCGGCCAGAAAGTCCGGCTGGAGCAGCGGCTCCCCGCCGGAGAAGGTCACCCCGCCGGTCTCCCCGTAGTAGGGTTTGTAGCGGAGCAGTTTGTCCACCAGCTCCGCCGGGGTCAGGGTCTGGGCCGGTCCGCCGGGGTCCCAGGTGTCAGGGTTGTGGCAGTATTGGCAGCGCAGCGCGCAGCCCTGCAGAAAGACCACGGTGCGGATGCCTGGCCCGTCCACCAATCCCATGGACTCCAGAGAGTGGATGCGTCCCACGGCCATCGGTTTATTTCCTCCTTTTTCCAAAAAGAAAAGCCGGCAATCCGGGCTTCTCTCGCCCAGACGGTCGGCTTTTGTCTATCATACTCCATGTGGTATGCTCCACATCATCCGTCAGTCATATGATAGGTCTAGTTATATCATGAACATAGGGTTTTTGTCAAGAACTGACCGGTTTCCAATTTTAGCAGAAAAAAAGTCCGGCCGGAGCCGGACTTTTTTTCACAGGATCAGATGTTGTTGAGCATGTCCAAGGTGCAGGTCTTGGCGATGCTCTTGCGAATCTCGGCCCGCAGGGGCAGCACGGAGGACGGGGAGACGGACAGCTCGTCGATGCCGATGGCCAGGAAGGTGGGCAGCAGCGACAGGTCGGCGCCCAGCTCACCGCAGATGCCGATCCAGATACCGGCCTCGTGGGCGGCGTCGGCGGCCTGCTTCAGGGCCCGCAGCACGGCGGGGTGGTGGGGATCGAAGAACTTGCCCAGGTCGTTGCACTGCCGGTCGCAGGCCAGGGTGTACTGGGTCAGGTCGTTGGTGCCCACCGAGAAAAAGTCCACCAGCTTGGCCAGCTCCGGGGCCATGAACACGGAGGCGGGGGTTTCGATCATAATGCCAATCTCGGTATCGGGGTTGAAGGGCACGCCCTCCTTGGTCAGCTCCTGCATGACGCTCTGGCAGGCCCGCTTGCACTCCTTGACCTCCCAGACCGAGGTGATCATGGGGAACATGATGGCCACCTTGCCGTAGGCGGAGGCGCGGTACAGGGCGCGCAGTTGGGTGCGGAACACCTCGGGCCGGTTCAGGCAGATGCGGATGGCCCGCAGGCCCATAGCGGGGTTCTCCTCCTTGGTGAGGTGGAAGTAGTCCACCTGCTTGTCCGCGCCGATGTCCAGAGTGCGGATGATGACCCGCTTGCCGTTCATGGCAGAGGCTACGGTCTTGTAGGCCTCAAACTGCTCGTCCTCAGTGGGGTAGTCGCTGGCGGCCAGATAGAGGAACTCGGAGCGGAACAGGCCGATGCCCTGGCCGTCGTTGGCCAGCACCGCCGCCACATCCTCGGGGGAGCCGATGTTGCAGTAGAGCTTGATGTGCCGGCCGTCCAGGGTGACATCCTCCTGGCCCTTCATGGTCTGCATGAGCTCCTTCATCTCGGCCTGCTTCTGGTGCTTGTCCCGCAGGGCGGTCAGGGTCAGCTCATCGGGGTCCAGGGTCACCTGGCCGGTCTCGCCGTCGATATAGGCCAGACGCCCATTGTACTCCTCCTTCAGCCCGTCGCCCAGGCCGCAGATGGCGGGGATACCCATGGTGCGGGCCAGGATGGCGGTGTGGCTGTTGCTGGAGCCGCCCTTGGTGATGAAGCCCAGAATCTTGCTCTTGTCCAGCTGCAGAGTCTCCGAGGGGGCCAGGTCGTCGGCGGCCAGGATCACCGGCTCCTCAGAGTCGATGCCGCCCTCCACGATGCCCATCAGGTTATTGAGGATGCGCTGGGTGACGTCTTTGATGTCGGCGGCGCGGGCCCGCAGATAGGCGTCCTCCATGGAGGCGAACATCTCAGCAAACTGCTCTCCGGCCACCTGCACAGCGTACTCGGCGTTGCACTTCTCGTTCTCCAGCATCTCCATGATGTTGGCCACATAGTCCTCGTCCTCAACGAACATGGCGTGGGTCTCAAAGAGGACGGCGGAGTCCTCACCGGCCTCCTCCCGGCACTTGTCGGCCAGGGCCTCCAGTTGCTCCATGGACTTTTTCTGAGCCTCGGCCAGGCGGGCCTTCTCGACCTCCACGTCGGCGTTCTCCACCTTCACCACCGCGGTGTCCGGCCGCTGGAAGAAATAGATGTTGCCCTTCTCCACGCCCTTGGAGACACCCTGTCCTTGGATCAAAATCATGACGATACCCCCTATAAAAGAATAAAAAGGTACCTGTTTCGCCGCGTATCAAAACCCTTGTCGCGTGACAGAACAGGTACCCCCTTGTTTGGATGTTAGAGATTCTCCTCCAGGAACTGCTTCATGGCGGCGGCGGCCTCTTCCTCCCGCTCGCCCTCCACGGTGACGGTGATCTCGTTGCCCTTCTTCACCGCCAGGGCCATCAGCTTCATCAGCTGGGAGGCCTTCACGGTCTTGCCGTCCTTGGTGATGGAGACAACAGTGGGGTCAAAGCTCTTGGCCAGCTTGGCCAGCAGGCCGGCGGGACGGGCATGGATGCCCAGCTCGTCCTGGATGGTGTAGTTGAACTGTACCATAGTGTCTTAACTCCTTCCTGGCGGCCGCTTACAGCAGACCGTTCTCCTGCAGAGCCTTCTCGATCTCCTGGGCGGACATGACGTTGCGCAGGGGGATGACCACGGTGCCGGCCTTCTTGGCGTCCTCAAAGTTCTTCTCAAAGGTGCGGGCGCAGAAGACCACGTCGTAGTTGCGGGCGGCGGACTTGCCCTCGGACACGGGGCAGTGGCGCAGCTCGGCGGGCTTGACGCTGTACTTCTTCATGACCTTGTCGATGGCCTTTTCCATCATCAGAGAGGAACCGGCGCCGTTGGCGCAGCAGGCAAGCAGCTTCTTGTTATCAAGGTTAGCCATAGCGATATTTCTCCTTTTAAGTTTATATACTTATCGTATATCGTAATTTGGTGGCAGATGTGGGGGAAACTCCGTCCGGGAGAGACGGCCTTGGCCGTCCCTCCCGCCGGAGCGCAGAGCATGGAGATTTAGAACGCCTCGTCCTCAGTGACGATACCCTTATACTTCTTGTAAGCCTCGTAGTCCTCGGTGATCAGGTTGTAGCCCTTCTTGTCCATGCGGTACTCGATCTGGGGGATGGCCAGCAGCACGATCACGACCACAGCCACGCCCACATAGCCCAGGTACTTCATGATGACGGTGAAGGCAGGCCACACGGTAGCCCAGTCGAACATGCCCAGGTATCCGCCGTAATCGGCCAGTCCGACCCAGCCGGCGATGAAGGCGGAGCCAAAGACCTGGATGAGACCGGAGATGAAGGGGATGACCAGGCAGGCCTTCAGGCCGCCCTTCTCGTTGGCCACCAGACCGATGGTGGCGTTATCGAAGAAGACAGGCACGAAGCCGCAGATGATGATGGTGGGGGAGCCGGTGACGATCAGGATAACGATGGCGATCAGCTGGCCCACCAGGCCGGCCAGGAAGCCGAAGGTCACAGCGTTGGCGTCGCCGAAGCCGTAGCAGACGGCGCAGTCCACACCGGGGATGGAGGAGGGCAGGAGCTTGTCCGCGATGCCCTGGAAGGAGGCGGTCAGCTCGGTGACGAAGGTGCGGACGCCCAGCTGCAGGATAGCCAGGTACACGGCGAAGTTCAGGGAGGTGGTCAGGCAGTACATCACGAAGTTGCTGGATTCCGTGGTGGCGCCGGAGGCCACGAAGAAGTCCTTGCCGATGACGGCCATGATGGTGCCGAAGAAGACGGTCATCAGGATGGCGGTACAGACCATGTTCTCATTGAAGATGGAGAAGAAGCCGGGCATCTCCATATCGCCCACCTTCTTGATCTCCTTCTTGCGCTTGCCGCCGTTGGTGCCGAAGAACTTGTCGGCGGCCCAGTAGCCCAGGCGGATGCCGAACATCTGCTGATGGGCAATGGCGAAGCCGGCGCCGTCGCTCAGCTCCTGCATGGGCTTGACGGTCAGGTTGGAGCCCACAGCCCAGTAGGCGCCCAGGACCACGGACATGACGATGAGCATGGGGATGTCATTGTTATAGGCCAGCAGGCCGGGCAGGGCGAACATGATGAGCCAGTAAGCGGTGGCCGCCTGCTGCACCTGGACATGGCCGGTGGTAAACAGAGTGCGGCACTTGGTGAACTTGTTGAAGCGAACCAGCAGGATATTGACGATAAAGGCGATCAGCAGCAGGGTCATGGCCTGGGAGAAGCCCTTACCAAAGACTTCTTCCACGCCGGCGGTGACGGCGTTCTGACCATAGTAGGGGTCGATGACGCAAGCGGTCAGATTGAAGCGCTCACGCAGGCCGGCCAGGATGGGGCGGAAGGTGTTGGACAGGCCGCTGGAACCGACGTTCAGAATCAGCATGCCGATGATAGCTTTCAGGGTGCCACCCAGAATATCATACCACTTTTTCCCCATGAGCGCATAGCCCAAAAGGGTCAAAAAGCCGATCATGTAGGGAGCCTGCTGCAGGATGTAGGTGGCGAAGAACTCCCAGATAGCCTTCAGAATATCCAGAATGATCACTTGAACTCCTCACTTTCTTCACTTTTCAAGGGGGATTTAGGGGTTTATGGCCCCATTTCCCGCGCAAAATGGAAGTCTCTCTTAAAAGTCCTCTTCGCAGGGATACTTCTCCTCGGCGGCCAGAATGTCCTCCGGGGTATTGGCCTCCATCAGGGCGTCCAGCAGGGGCTCATTGGTAAAGATGCCCATAAGTGAGGCGATGTTGTCGGTGTGCTCGTCAGGATTGCAGGACGCCAGGGTGAAGAACAGCCGGGCCACCTTGCGCTCGCCGTCCTCGTCCACGCCGAAGTCCACATCCTCCTTGACCCGCATAAAGCCCACGGAGGTCTTATGGACGCCGGAGGCGTCCTGCTGAGAGTGGGGCATGGCCACATAGTGGTCGAACACCACATAGGGGCCGTACTCCTCGATACAGGCGACGATCTGCTTATAGTAGTCCTCGTCCACATAGCCGGTCTTGACCAGGGACTCGGTGCTCAGCTTGACGGCCTCCTGCCAGGAGGAGACGCTGTCCACGAACTTGTAATGCCCGCGCTCCACGATTTTCTGCAAGACGCTTGCCATAGTCTAGTTCCCCTTTTCTCCCCGCGGCGGCGGGGCAGTCGATTCAATACTGGAGCGGCGCCGGAGGCCGGAGCTTCCGGCGCCGCAGTTGGTTACGCCGTCTGCTTACAGGCAGGAACGGTAAGGAATGTTCTGGGGATGCTCGAAGCAGTCCTCAAAACCGCGGCGGTGATGGTAGTAGATCTTGTCCTTATCCTGAGGATAGACATACTTGCCGCCCACCTGCCAGAAGAAGGGGTGGAACTTGTACTCGTTGCGGTCCTTCTTGAAATCGTACAGGAGCTTGATCTCCTCGCAGTCGGCCTGGAAGTTGGTCCACACATCCCAGTGGATGGGCACGACCACCTTGCAGCGCAGGTTCTCGGCCATGCGCAGGATGTCGGTGGAGGTCATCTTGTCCTGCATGCCGATGGGGTTCTCGCCGAAGGAGCCGAAGGCCACGTCGATGTCGTAGTCCTTGCCGTGCTTGGCGAAGTAGATGGAGAAGTGGGAGTCACCGGAGTGGTAGATGTTGCCGCCGGGGGTCTTGACCAGGTAGTTGACGGCCTTCTCGTCCATGTCGGTGGGGCACTTGCCGGTCAGCTCCTCGCGGTCGGGGCCGGTGGAGTCGGTGGTAACGATGCAGGTGCGGTCAAAGCTGTCCAGAGCCACGATCTCAATGTCCTTGATCTTGATGACGTCGCCGGGCTTGACGGTGATGCAGCGGTCCTCAGGCACGCCCCACTTCACCCAGGTTTCCACGGACTTCTTGGGGCCGATGAAGGGCACGGGGATGACGTTGCCCTTCTCGTCGGTGGTGGTCATGCCGCTCTGGATGACGTGGGCGGCCCACTCGGCGGACATGTGGTCCTGATGGTAGTGGGTGGCCAGCACGGCGTCCACCTGCTTGAAGGCGAACGGATCAATGACGAAGGGCACGTTGCGCAGGTTGGGCTGCATCATGCGGCCGCCGCACATGTTGGCCATCTGATGGCCCACCTTCATCTTGCCATCGCCGTGGGTGCGCTTGCCGTTGCCGCACCACAGGTCGATGGTGATGTTGGCGCCGCCGGGGGTCTTGAACCACACGCCGGTGCAGCCCAGCCACCACATCGCCACGTTGCCGGGCTGGACGACCTCGTTCTCGATGTCCTCCACCAGCCAGGTGCCCCACTCGGGGAAGGTAGACATGATCCACTTCTCACGGGTCATTTCAGAAACTTTGCTCATGGGAATCCTCCTTTGATCCTGCTCGTTTTCGCGTCCTCCCGCTTGTCCGAACGCATTTCTTATCTGCACTGTTATTATGCCAAAACGATTGATCGTTTTCAAGGCGATTTTACGTTTGTTTTTTCATTTTATGTTCATTCTTTGTTTGTTTGAGTTCGTTTTACATGTTTTTGCAACAACCTTTTCCCAGGATTTAACCTCTATTTCCTTTATTACTATGGAATTGTAAAACCATTTTTACTGAATATGCCCCCTCTCTTACCCCCCGTTTCGTCAAAACGTCAATTTTTTGCCCCCTGTTTCAACGATAAAAACTTCTCATAAAGTGTTCAAAGTGTATTGCAAAACGAAAGTCGATCCGCTATAATCAAACCAGAAAAGAGAACATTAGGTTCTTCACTTCGAACATCAATCGTAAAAGGTCCCATTTTTCATGAAGGAGGCAGTAAGAATGAACGCATACAGCATTGGGTTGTATGAAAAAGCCATGCCTGCGTCCATGACCTGGAAAGAAAAACTGGAATGTGCGAAAGAGTGCGGCTATGACTTCGTGGAGATCAGCATTGACGAGAAGGACGAGAAGCTCTCCCGCCTGGATTGGACCGCGCAGGAGCGCGCCGAGCTGGTGGCTCTGATGCAGGAGGTGGGCATGCCCATCCGCAGCATGTGCCTGTCCGGCCACCGCAAGTACCCCATGGGCTCCGCCGACCCCGCTATCCGGGCGCGCAGCATGGAGATCATGGAGAAGGCCATTCAGCTGGCCGACGACCTGGGCATCCGCATCATCCAGCTGGCCGGGTACGACGTCTACTACGAGGACTCCACCCCCGAGACCAAGGCCGCCTTCGCCGAGAACCTGAAGAAGGCCGCCGAGATGGCCGCTGTGAAGGGCGTGGTACTGGGCTTTGAGACCATGGAAACCGACTTCATGAACACCACCTGGAAGTCCATGTTCTATGTGAATATGGTGAACAGCCCCTATCTGGGCGTCTACCCCGACTCCGGCAACCTCACCAACGCCGCGGTCACCTACGGCACCTCCGTGCTGGACGATCTGGAGTCCGGCCGCGGCCACATCGTGGCCCTCCACCTGAAGGAGACCGTGCCCGGCAAGTTCCGCGAGATCCCCTTCCTCACCGGCCATGTGGACTTCCCCGCCGTCATCGCCAAGGCCTGGGACCTGGGTGTGCGCCGCTTCGTCACTGAGATGTGGGACGTGGGCAAGGAGACCTGGAAGGAAGATATCGTGTTTGCCAACACCAAGATGCGCGCTCTGCTGGACCAGCAGAAGTAAGAGAGAGGAGATCGTTATCATGCATGTGGAGAAGAAAGTCATCGGGAATCTGACTAAGTGCTACGCCACCACCACTCTGAACTACAAGGGCCGCCCCTGCTTCCTGGTGGCCGCCGAGAAGCAGGACCCCTGCTACCTCTTCTCGGAGGACGGCCAGCAGCTGGAGACCGTCTGGGAGGGCCCCGGCGGCGTCATGACCATGATCCAGGTCCCCGGCTCCGACGGGCAGTTCCTGGCCACCCGCAAGTTCTACGGCCCCAACGACGGCGCCGATGCCTCCATCATCATCGCCACCCCCAAGGGCGAAAATGACTGGGAGATCCGCACTCTCTGCCGCGCCCCCTTCGTCCACCGCTTCGGCATCCTCAACCGTGGCGGCATCAACTACCTGATCGTCTGCTGCCTGAAGTCCGGCCATGAGTACAAGAACGACTGGCGCTTCCCCGGTGAAACCTACGGCGCCGTCCTCCCCGCCGATCTCTCCGCCTACAACGATGACAACCAGCTGGAGCTGACCCTGCTCCAGGACGGGATGCTCAAGAACCACGGCTTCAGCGTGTTCCAGCACGGCGGCCACGACGCCGCCCTGGTGGGCTGCGAGGAAGGTACCTTCATCTTTGATCCCCCCATGGTCCCCGGCGGCGAGTGGGTGGTCACCAAGGTGCTGGACATCCCCACCAGCGACGCCGTAATGGTGGACTTCGACGGCGACGGCAAGATGGAGCTGGGCGTCATCAGTGACTTCCACGGCAACTCGCTCACCATCTACCACCAGAATGAGCACGGCCACTACATCCCCCAGTGGAAGTACCCCGCTCCCGAGGCCGACACCGAGATGCTCCACGCCACCTGGGCCGACACCATCCTGGGCAAGCCCACCTGGATCGTGGGCTGGCGCAAGGGCACCAAGGACACCGTGGCCATCACCTGGGACGCCGAGGCCGGCAACTACCGCGCCGACTTCCTGGACCGCAACACCGGCTGCGCCAACGCCATGCACTTTGTGAACTCCAAGGGCGAGGACGTGATCATCGGCACCAACCGTGAGATCAACGAGATCGCCATGTACACCGTCACCGAGTAACGGCCATGAAATCCAACTGCAAGGCCCTGTTTCTGGACCTGGACGGCACCCTCCTCAACGACCGGAAGGAGATCACCCCCGGCAACCGCTCCGCCATTGAAAAAGCCCTGGCCGCCGGGCACCAGGTGGTGATCACCACCGGCCGCCCCCTGGTCAGCGCCATCGAGCAGGCCCGGCGGCTGGAGCTCACCGGTCCCGGGTGCTACCTCATTGCCTTCAACGGCGGCATTCTCTACGACACAGGCGCACAGAAGATCCTCTTCGAGGAAACAGTGCCCCTGGAGCTGGTGCGGGCCGTTTTTGAAGAGGCCAACCGCCGGGAACTGCACATCCAGACCTATGACGAGAGCCGGGTCCTGGTGGAGCCCCGGTGCGACGACGCGGCCATCCGCCGCTACTGCTCCAACATCCTTATGGAGCACGCTGTCATCCCCGGCGTGGACGCCCTCACGCGGGAGCCGGCCAAGATGCTGGTCATCGACTACGAACACAAGGAGCCCCTTATCTCCTTCCAGTCCTGGGTGCTGGAGCACTACGGGGAGCGGCTGGACAGCTTCTTCTCCTGTGAGGAGTATCTGGAGATCATCCCCCGAGGCCTGAGCAAGGGCAACGCCCTCTTGCAGCTGGCCCAGCGGCTGGGCATCCCCCGGGAAAACACCGTCTCCGCCGGAGACGCGGCCAACGACCTCTCCATGCTCCGCGCCGCCGGGGTGGGCGTGGCCATGTGCAACGGCACCGACGAGGCCAAGGCGGCCGCCGACGCGGTCACCACCCGGGACAACAATCACGACGGTATCGCCGAAGTGGTTGAGAAATATCTGTTCGATTCGTGTGAGATGTGTTAAAATAATTTGTGCCGGACCGGCCGCGCTCCGGCCGGTCCCGAAACAGCAACAATGGAGGGTTCATCTATGCTGGAAGAACTGAAGCAGAAGGTATACGAGGCCAATATGGAGCTGCCCCGCCGGGGTCTTGTGACCTATACCTGGGGCAACGTCAGCGGCATCGACCGGGAGAAGGGGCTCTTCGTCATCAAGCCCTCCGGCGTGGAGTATGACGAGCTCCGTCCCGAAGACCTGGTGGTCATGGACCTGAAGGGCAACAAGGTGGAGGGCGACATGAACCCCTCCTCCGACACCAAGACCCACCTGGTGCTCTACAACGCCTTCCCCCAGATCGGCGGCATCGTCCACACCCACAGCCCCTACGCCGTGGGCTGGGCCCAGGCCGGCCGTGACATCCCCTGCTACGGCACCACCCACGCCGACTACTTCTACGGCCCCATCCCCTGCGCCCGCCACCTGACCCAGGAGGAGCTGGACGAGGACTACGAGATGAACACCGGCAACGTCATCGTGGAGGAGTTCAAGGCCCGGGGCATCGACCCGGTGGCCGTCCCCGCCGTCATCTGCCACAGCCATGGCCCCTTCACCTGGGGTAAGGACGCCGCCCAGGCCGTCTACCACGCCGTGGTGCTGGAAGAAGTGGCCAAGATGGCCATGTTCACCCGCCAGGTGGACCCCAGCGCCGCTCCCGCTCCTCAGCGCATCCAGGACAAGCACTACATGCGTAAGCACGGTCCCAACGCCTACTACGGCCAGGGCAAGCACTAAGCATCCCACCCCATCATGTTACATAGAGGAGGAAATCGCATGACTTCTGCGGAAGAAAAATCCCTGAAACTCACCGCCATCTCCGTGCGGGAGGGCGTGCTCACCAGCACCCACGGCGCCAAGTCCGGCCATCCCGGCGGCTCCCTGTCGGCGGCCGATATGTTCACCTATCTCTACTTCAAGGAGATGCGCATTGACCCCAAGAACCCCAAGTGGGAGGACCGGGACCGCTTTGTGCTGTCCAAGGGCCACACCGCCCCCGGCCTTTACAGCACGCTGGCCCTGCGGGGCTACTTCCCCGTGGAGGACCTGCCCACCCTGCGCCACATCGACAGCTACCTCCAGGGCCACCCCAACATGAACACCGTCCCCGGCGTGGACATGTCCACCGGTTCTCTGGGCCAGGGTCTCTCCGCCGCCGCCGGCATGGCCAAGGGCGCCAAGTTCCTGAACAAGGACGTCAACGTCTACTGCGTGGTGGGCGACGGCGAGCTGGCCGAGGGCCAGATCTGGGAGGCCACCATGTTCTCCGCCCACTATAAGCTGGATAACCTCTGCATCATTGTGGACCTGAACGGCCTGCAGATCGACGGCCGCACCTGCGACGTCATGAACACCGAGCCCGTGGACAAGAAGTTCGAGGCCTTCGGCTGCGACGTGGTGAAGATCAACGGCCACGACTTCCAGGACATCGAGTCCGCCTTCGCCAAGTTCCACGCCAACAAGGGCACCGGCAAGCCCACCGCCATCCTCATGAAGACCACCAAGGGCAAGGGCGTCTCCTACATGGAGGACAAGGCCGGCTGGCACGGCAAGGCCCCCAACGATGAGGAGTACGCGCAGGGTATGGCAGAGCTCGCGGCTGCTCGGGCCGCACTGGAGGTGTAATCATGGAAGAAGTGAAAAAAGTTGCGACCCGTGACAGCTACGGCAACGCTCTGAAGGAGCTGGGCGCCGTGGCCCCCAACCTGGTGGTGCTGGACGCCGACCTGGCCGGTGCCACCAAGACCGCCACCTTCCAGAAGGCCTTCCCCGAGCGGCACTTCGACTGCGGCATCGCCGAGGCCAACATGATCAACGTGGCCGCGGGCCTGTCCACCATGGGCTTGGTCCCCTTCGCCGCCACCTTCGCCATGTTCGCCGCCGGCCGCGCCTATGAGCAGGTGCGCAACACCATCGGCTACCCCCACCTGAACGTGAAGATCGGCGCCACCCACGGCGGCATCTCCGTGGGCGAGGACGGTGCCTCCCACCAGTGCTGCGAGGACTTCGCCCTCATGCGCACCATTCCCGGCATGACCGTCATGTGCCCCGCCGACGACGTGGAGGCCCGCAAGATGGTCAAGGCCGCCTACGAGATGGAGGGCCCCGTCTACATGCGCTTCGGCCGCGCCGCCACCCCCGTGTTCCACGATGAGGACTATGAGTTCCACATCGGCAAGGGCGAGGTGCTGCGGGACGGCACCGACATCGCCATCATCGCCACCGGCATCATGGTGCCCGAGGCCATCGAGGCCGGCAAGATCCTGGCCGAGGCCGGCATTTCCGCCCGGGTCATCAACATGGCCACCATCAAGCCCCTGGACGAGGAGCTGGTGCTGAAGGCCGCCAAGGACTGCGGCAAGATCGTCACCGTGGAGGAGCACTCCATCATCGGCGGTCTGGGCGAGGCCGTGTGCGGCCTGCTGAGCGAGCAGCTGCCCACCCCCGTCAAGCGCATCGGCGTCAACGACGAGTTCGGCCACTCCGGCCCCGCCGCCGCCCTGCTGAAGGCCTTCGGCCTGTGCGCCGACCACATCGTGGAAGTCGCCAAAGAGATGGCCGCCAAGGGTTAATCCACCACGAAAGGAGCCGCCAGCATGGTACTTGTATGTCCCTCCGTCCTCTCCGCCGATTTCGCCCGCCTGGGCGAGGAGTGCGCCCGGGCGCTGGAGGCCGGCGCCGACTGGATCCACTTTGACGTGATGGACGGCCGCTTTGTGGACAATATCAGCTTCGGACTTCCGGTGCTGGAGTCCCTCCACCGCGCCCTGCCCGACGCGGTGATGGACGTGCACCTGATGATCGCCCACCCCCTGCGCTTTATCCGCCGCTTTGCGGAGGCCGGAGCCAACTACCTCACCGTCCATGTGGAGACCACCGATGACCTGCCCGCCACCCTGGCCGCCATCCGCGGCAGTGGCTGCAAGGCGGGACTCTCCCTCAACCCGGGCACTCCGGTGGAGGCGGTGTTCCCCTACCTGGACCAGCTGGAGCTGGTGCTGGTGATGGGGGTGGAGCCCGGCCACGGCGGACAGCCCTTTGACCGCCGGGCCCTGGACAAGCTCTCCGCCCTGCGGGAGGAGTGCGCCCACCGGGGGCTCAGCCCGGTTCTGTCGGTGGACGGCGGCGTAAAGCCCGGCACCACCGCGCCGGAGTGCGTGGCCGCCGGCGCCACCGCTCTGGTGGCTGGCAGCGCCGTCTTTAACGCCAAGGACGTCCCCGCCGCGGTGCGGCAGCTGAAAGAGTCCAACTGATCGACCCATCGGGCAGCACACACCGGTCTGGTAGTGCTGCCCGATTTTTCGCCCCATTTTCACCCAGACATGGAGGATAACGATGGATCGCAATCAAACTCCCGGCTCCGCCTTCCGCGCCGAGTTCACCTATACCGACGCCATCCTGTCGGATTTCGAGGCCCTGTACCAGGTCAAAGGGACGGTCTCCCTCACGACCCGTCTGGTGTTGGGGATCCTGGGTGCGGCGGGCGCGGTCTATTTTGGATTTGAGCTGTACACCCAGGGCCTGGGCATCGCCCGGATCGGCTACCTGATCGTCTGCTCCCTGATGATCCTGGTGGCCTGCTCCAGCCGAAAGCGCAGCGGCGCCGACGGCACTCTGGAGAAGTATCGGAAATACTACCTGGACCGGAAGGCGTCCTTCCGCATCGATGAAAACGGTGTGGAGATGAAATTGCAGGGCCAGAAGAACTTCGCCCGCAGCAAGTTCAGCCAGATTTACAGCCTTTTGGAGACGGAGAAGTGCTTCTACTTCGTCATCAAGGGCAAGGCCTACTACATCCTCTCCAAGGAGGCCCTCTCCCAGGAGGACGCCGACGCCCTGCGCAAGTATATGGAGGACCGCTGCAAGAAGAAGTTCCAGAACTTCCAGCTGTGAGTCTCTCCCCATTTCAACACGGCCTGGTGATACTATGATACAAACCGTGATCTTCGACATCGACAACACCCTGTACGACTATGACGCGGCCCACGCGGTGGCCTTTCAGGCCCTCACCGAGTACGCCCAGCGAGAGCTGGGGGTGGAGCCCGAGGCCTTCCCCGCCCTCCACAAGGCGGCCAATGAGGTGCTCAAAGCCCACGCCGGCACCAACTGTGCCGCCATCCACAGCCGTCTCATCCGCTATCAGCTCCTGCTGGAGATGCTGCATAAGCCTCTCACCCACGCCCTGCCCATGGAGCGGCTCTACTGGAACACCCTGGTGGACGTGGCCGTCCCCAGCCCCGGGGCGCAGGAGTGCCTGGAGGCGCTGAAGCGGTCCGGGATGCGCTTGGGCATCGGCACCGATATGACCGCCGACTGGCAGTATGTGAAGCTGGACCGGCTGGGGCTGCTGCCCTGGTTCGACTTCATTGTGACCAGTGAGGAGGCTTCGGACGAAAAGCCGGGCGAGCGCTTCTTTGCCCTGTGCCTGGACAAAGCCGGTTGCCCGGCGGAGGGCTGCGCCTTTGTGGGCGACAACCCCAAAAAGGATGTGGACGGAGCCCTGCGCGCCGGCATGCGCGCCGTCTGGTACCACCCCCAGGAGGACGCCGCCCCTCTGTCCCCCGGCGTCCTTCGAGTGCGGCGGCTGGACGAGATCCCCGCGCTCCTGCTGTAAGGGCCGCCAACCATTTCTCACGACGAAAAAGAGGACTTTTTATGAAACGCGATCGCCAGTCGGTTCAGGACCGGCATACCAGAATTCTCTCCCTGCTGCGGGAGCGGCGGGAGATCAAAGTGGAGGAGTTGGCTCAGATCTTCGGGGTTTCCCCCATGACCATCCGCCGGGATCTGCAGCACCTGGAGGATCGCGGCCTGGTCAGCCGTTTTTACGGTGGAGCGGTGGCGGAGCAGAGACTTCCCTCCCCCGGTGAGGCCGATCAGGTAAAGCTGTACCGGGAGCTCATCAGCCGCTACGCCGCCACGCTGGTCTCCGAGGGGGACCACATCTTCATCAACGGCAGCAAGACCGCCCTGGGCATGCTGGACTACATCGAGCAGACCAACGTGCGGGTGTTCACCAACAACGGGCTGGTCTGCCAGCGGAAATACCCCTCCAACGTGCGCATCACCCTGTCCGGCGGGGATGTGCGGGGCCAGAACGGCATTCTCACCGGCGACTGCACCATGCGCAATCTGCTGATGGAGCAGGCCGGTAAGGCCTTCATCGGCTGCACCGGCATCTCCCCCAACGGCGAGCTGCTGTGCGGCATCCCCACGGAGCTGGCCATCAACGAGACCATGATGGGCCACTCCAACCGCTACTATATCCTGGCCGACCACACCAAGATCGGCGTCATGGGCACCTATGCAAGCCTGCATCTGGAGAAGATGGGCACCGTCATCACCGACGAGATCGCCCCTGAGACCGTCATCGAGCAGCTGCGCTTCATCGGCATGCGGGTCATCCAGGTCCGCCAGTCCGACTTCGAGCTGGACTGAGGTCGCTTATTTTCCGCCCATGGGGGACAGTTATGTCCCATCCATCCCTCCCGGCGCGCAGGCGCTGGGAGGGATGTTTTTTATGGCAGGATTTACGCCAAATTATCAGCTCCACCAGTGGGAGCCCACCGACAATTTTCTGCGCACCGATTTCAACCAGGACTTTGAGAAAATCGACACGGCGCTGGGCGAAGCGGAGTCTCAGGCCGGGCAGGCAGTGGCGGCGCTGGAGCCTATGAGCTTCAACCTTTACAACTTGATGCTCCAGAATGATTACGATGGCAAATACACCGGGTATAAAAAAGCCCTCATATTCGACGGGTTCGCCGATTCTGAGGGCATCGCATCGCTGGAGGGCGGCTTTGTCCATTTTCCGGAGCAGAAGCAGATCATGCTGGACGCAGTAGGACAGGGCACGGCAGACGTGAACTATGGCCGCACGTATAAAGTGGGTGTGAGCAACCAGACCACCCGAAACGTGACCTGGACCGCCCAGGGCCGGGGCACACTGACGGCAGTCTCCATCCGGGTGGCAGATGCCTTTTCCGGTGTGCCCTTTCGCATCACGCTCTATGAGAATGAGAGCGAAGTTTCAGCAGGTGAGGGCAGCGTATCCAGTGGTACCGAAAATACTGTCTACACCGTCACACTAGACCGGCCGCTCACGCTGGAAAAGGGGCGCACCTTTCGTATCGAGGCCTGGCAGAGCGATGAATACGGCTATCTGTGGGTCTATTCCAGCCACTCGGAACAACTGGGCTGTCGGCTGGAGATCACCTCGCTGGGTGTGCCCACAGGCAAGTTGACCGGCACGGCACAGGAGAGCAGTGTCACCGCTACCAGGGCACTGGCCTGGGTACGACACAGCGGCGGCACGGTGGGGCTGTCGCTCAACGGGGCCGCCATGACTGCCAGAGAGGTACGCAATACCCAGGACCTGGAGGGTCATATCTGCACCGAGCAGGCCTTTTCCCTGGATGGGCCCATCACCTCGCCGATAACGCCGGTTTTGACCATGGAGAGCAGTGTGGAAGCCTGGCTCTACGACTACGGCATCGTGCTGCTGTAACAAAAGAACCCCGCCCCCGGAAATTCCCGGGGGCGGGGTTTGTGTCATTCAGAGAACTGAACGAAGGGGATTAGGCGTTCTTCAGCCAGCCGGTGATAGAAGTGTTGGTGCCGGTCTCGGTGAAGGTGGTGTAGGTATAGCTACCAGTGGAAGCCACGGAATCGGCAGTGGCATCGGCCTTGTCGTCATAGAAGTTCAGACCAGTGCCAGACACGCTAACCTTGGTGTCATCAACAGTCAGGACGGTGCCAGCCGCAGCAACCAGCTTCGCAGTGCCAGTGAGGGTCAGGCTGTCGTTGTCATCGATGGTGATGTTGCCGTTCAGGGTCAGAGTGCCAGCGGAGGCAGCAATCTGCACGCCGTTGCTAGCGGTGTTCACGGTCACGTCGCCAGTGGCAGTGAAGGCACCATTGGTACCGATCAGAGTGCCGTTGGGGATGACCAGAGTAGCGCCAGCCTTCACGGTGATGGTGCTGTCCTGAGTCTGAGCAGCGCTGATGGTCAGGGTCCGGCCAGCGGGCACGGTAACAGTAGCACCGGAGGTCAGAGCCGCATTGATCACAACATCGCCGTTGTTCAGAGCGTTGTTAATCGCAGCCTGGTTAGCAGAGGCACCCAGATAGGTGTCAGCGCCAGCCTCGATCTTGTTGTTCACGTCCACGATGAGCAGGTCCAGCTCGTTGTCGCCGTTGGCGTCCACAAAGCGGACGTTGTTGACAAAGCTGCCGGTGGTGGGCTCGTCAGCCAGGGAGATGGAGCCGCCCTCGACGCCCTTGCCGTCCTTGGTGTTGATGTACAGGACAGCGGTGTCGTTGGTAATCTTGTAGGTGCCAACAGTGCTGTTGAACTGGAGCTTGCTGTTGTCGTAACCGGTGACAGCGTCGGTCACAGCGCCGGTAACGATCTTCACGCTCTTCACCAGGCCATCGCCAGCCTTATCGAAGGTGACAATAGCGCCAGAGGTCAGGCCAGTCAGACCGTTGTTGGACTCTTCCTTGACGGTCAGCTCGCCGTCCTTGGTCCACAGGGTGTAGTTGCGATAGGTCTTGCCGTTCTCGACGGTGTTGTAAGCGTCAGCCAGCAGGTAGCCGTAGTTGTCGCTGACGGAGGGAACGGTAGTGCCATCCCAGCCAGTCAGAACAGTGACCATGGCGTAGGTAAAGCCGTTGACATTCTTCTCCAGAGCACCGATGGTGGTGTAGCTGCCATAGGCCATGTTCTTGGCTTCCTTGCCGGTGATGACCTTGGCGTCACTGCTAGCATTAGCAGTGTTACCGGACACATTGGACAGGATGACGATAGCATCGTCCGCCAGGTCCTTACCATTGATGCCGGTAATCTTGGTGCCGTCGTTGCTGACGGTGGTGCTGGAGTTCCAGCTGTCATAGCCAGCCTTGTTATCGATGTTGTTCACAGCGGTCAGCACGACCTCATCGTCGTTGTTGGTCTTGTAGGTGACCAGCTTGCCAATGAGGTTGGTACCAGTGCTGCTGTAGTCAGCATCAGTAGTAACAGTCTTCTTGGTGCCGTCGGCATAAATCAGCTTGGCAACATAGGTGGCGCTATCCACATCCGTAACACCGTTCTTGGTGCCAGCAGTGATAACATAGGCCAGATCGTTGGAGTTGATGGAGCCCTCGGTAATCTTGGCGTAGTAGATCACGCCGCCGAAAGCGATGTAGTCGATGACGTCGTTGGCCTGGATGTTGGCGGTAACGCCGGAATCCTTCTTCAGCCAGGTGTCGCCGATCTTCAGCTCGGTGCCGCTGCTCTTGGTACCGGTGACGGTAGCGCTCTGGACCTCAGCCTTGGTGTAGGTAGCCTTCTCGTTGTTGGAGTAGGTGGAAGCCACGTAGATGACATAGTCGTCCTTCGCAGCGCCCTCGTACACGTTGACATCCTCGGTCTTCACATTGCCCAGAGTGGTGGAGCCGATCATGCCGGTGGAGAAGGTGATGGAGTCCTTACCCACGAAGGTAACCTTGGTCAGATCGAAGGGGGTAACAACCAGCAGATCGCCCTTGTTGTCGCCGTCGTTGTCGATCAGGGAGAAGTTGTACATAGCGGGGGTCACGCTGTTCAGAGCGCCAGCGGAGGTGCCGGCCTTGTAGTACACAGCGGGGATGTTGGCAGCGTCAATCTTGTAGCTGGTGCCGTCGATCTTCACGCTCTTGCCGTCGGTGGCGATGTCACCGATCAGATCCTTAGCGCCGGAAGCCAGGACAGTGCTGTCCACGGCATACATGCCGTACACGGTCTTGTCGCTGTCGTTCTTGGCGATGATCTGCACGTTCTGGCCAAACAGAGCGGTGAAGTCCAGCTTGGTGGTGTAGGAACTGCTGTCAGCGAAGTTGTAGGTGTACTGATCCTTCACGTCGTTGTAGGAGAAGGAGGTCATGACAGTGGGATCCAGATCCAGAGTGTTGAACTTGTCGTTCAGCAGAGTGACGTCCTTGGTGGTGCCGCCCACGTTCTTGGTGACGTTGGTGCGCTGAGCCACCATGGAGATCTGGCCGTCAGCAGAGATGGAGGGAACCAGCTCGTACTTAACCTCAGTCGCCATCAGAGCGTTGTAGATCATCTGGCAGGCGTCGTCGCGGTTCAGAGGAGCGGAGGTGTTCATGGTCTCCAGATCCTTGTACAGGCCAGCCTGGTTGGCACGCACGTCAGTGGTGGTCTGCCAGGTAGCGCCGCCGATGCCCTCGTAGGTGGCATTGTAGCCCAGGGCCACCAGCAGCATCTTGGCAGCCTCGGAACCAGTCACGTTGTCAGAGGGGCCAAAGGTGTTGTTGCCGCGGCCGGCGATGATGCCCTGATCCACGCAGTAGGCGATGTACTTCTCAGCCCAGTTGCCCTTGGTGTCGGTGAAGGTGGTGGTCAGGTTGCCCAGGGTGGGCTCCTTGCCGCCGTTCAGCACCACGCACACGAGGCGGGCGAAAGAAGCGCGGTCGATGTTCTGGGTGGGGCCAAAGCTGCCGTCGGGCAGACCAGCCAGGATGCCCAGCTCAGTGATCATAGCCACGGCATCCTTGTGAGTGACTTCATCCTTATCGGTGAAGTCATTGAAGCTCGCAGCGGAGGCGCCGACGACCATCAGTCCGAGGACCATAATGGCGGCCAGAGCCAGGCTGAGAGTCCGCTTGAGGTTTCTCATTTGGATTTCCTCCTTGTTCGATTTTCGAGGTAATTTGGATTGTTTTACCGGCTTTTTTTCGACAAAAGTTCCGAAATCGACGGTACAACGCCCCTCACAAGGAGAAAAAAGTGTGAGATTAGTTTATATAATGAGAAAAAATGCGGTATTTTTCTTTGAAAGGTTATGCTGGTAGACATCTGGTAGACATATCACTGCTCCCGAAACATAAAAACGCCCAGACCCATTGCACTGCAATGGGTCTGGGCGTTTTTGCGGTTGACATTTGGTAGACATGGGGATTAGTAGCCCGGGTAGACCTCACTCTTGCGGGGAATGATGAGGGCGGCCAGGAGGTAGACCCACAGAGAGAGTCCGCCCAGCCACACCAGCAGCACCAGCGCCACACGGATCAGCGTGGGATCAATGTTGAAATATTCCGCCAGTCCGCCGCACACGCCGAACAGCTTGGCGTCGGGGCCCTCGGTGCGATAGAGCTTTCGGGTCATGACAGCTCCTCCTTCTTGTCATTTGTTGCGCTTAGTATACAACATCCCCCTTAAAAAGGGCCATAAGCCAAGGTTAAAATTCCGTTAAATCCAAACAAAAGCCCCCCAGAGCCTTAAGGCTCCAGGGGGCAGACAGTCAGGATTGGGCCGGCTCCTCCGGCAGGGGAATCTCGGGCATCAGCTCGCTGGAGATCACATGGAGCATATCCTCCAGGCGCTCTACATCCTCCTCGGGGAAACGGTGCTTGATGCGGTCCATGACGATGTTGAGATAGCTGTATGAGATGTTGTAGTAGTCGATGTATTTCTGGGTGACCTCCAGAAAATACTCCCGCTTGTCCTCCGGGGACTGGACCTTGCGGACATACCCCTTCTGCACCAAACTGTTGACCTTATAGGCCGCGTTGGGAGGCGAAATCTGGACGAATCGGGCAAACTCATTGATGGTGGGCCGGCCCAGTGCCATGATGATCTCCATGCAGAAGCTCTCCACCGTGGTCAGGCTGGCCTCCCGGTCCTGGAAACGGGAAAAGACCGCCTTGTAGAAATGAAGTTTGAATTTGGTATACACGCTGTTGAATGTCTGATCCAGCATGACGTTCCCTCCGCTGTTTCTGATTCGGTACCGGCCTGGCACAGCCCCCGCGGAGGCAGCCGGTTACTGAATCACAAAGGTGATCTCGGCCTGAGCGGCGATCTTGCCCTCCACCCGGGCCACGGCCTTGCCGTAGCCCACGGGGCCCCGCTGCTCAATGAGCTCGCAGCTCAACTCCAGCACGTCGCCGGGCACTACGGGGCGCTTGAAGCGGGCGTGCTTCACCCCGCCGAAGATGGCCAGCTTGCCCTTGTTCTCGGGCAGGGACAGGGCGGCCACCGCGCCGGTCTGGGCCAGGGCCTCCAGAATCAGCACGCCGGGCATGATGGGCTGCCCGGGGAAATGGCCGGTGAAAAAGGGCTCGTTCATGGTCACGCACTTGATGCCCGTGGCGGACTTGCCCGGCTCACAGGTGGTGATCCGGTCCACCAGCAGGAAGGGCGGGCGGTGAGGCAGGATCTCCATGATCTCTTGGATGTTCAGTTCCATGGCTTACTCCTCCCAGCGCTTGAAGATCAGGCTGGCGTTGTGTCCGCCGAAGCCAAAGGCGTTGGCCATGGCGTAGCGGATGGCGGCGCTGCGGCCCTCGTTGGGCACCACGTCCAGGTCGCAGGCGGGGTCGGGGACCTGATAGTGGATCGTGGGTGGCGCGAACTGGTCTCGCAGGGCCAGAGTACAGAAGATGGCCGCCACCGCGCCGCTGGCCCCCAGCAGGTGGCCGGTCATGGACTTGGTGGAGCTCATCATCAGCTCCCGGGCGTGGTCACCGAAGGCGTTCTTCACCGCGGTGGTCTCGCCGGAGTCGTTGAGGGAGGTGGAGGTGCCGTGGGCGTTGATGTAGTCCACCTCGTCTGCGGGCACATTGCCGTCGGCCAGGGCCATGCGCATACAGGCAGTGGCGCCGGCGCCGTCGGGACAGGGGGCGGTGATGTGGTGGGCGTCGCAGTTGGAGCCGTAGCCCACGATCTCGCCCAGAATGTGGGCGCCGCGGGCCTTGGCGTGCTCGTAGCTCTCCAGCACCAGGATACCGGCGCCCTCGCCCATGACGAAGCCGGAACGCTCGGCGTCAAAGGGGATGGAGGCGCGGGCAGGGTCATTGCAGGTGGTCAGGGCTTTCAGGGAGGTGAAGCCGCCCATGCCCAGGGGGGTGATGGCGGCCTCGGCGCCGCCGCAAACCATCACGTCGGCGTAGCCGTCCCGGATGTGGCGGAAGGCGTCGCCGATGGCATTGCTGCCGCCGGCGCAGGCGGAGACGGGGCAGGTGCACATGCCCTGGAGGCCGTACTTAATGGCGATCTGGCCGGCGGCCATGTTGGCAATGACCATGGGGATGAAGAAGGGAGAGACCTTGTCAAAGCCCTTCTCATTGCCCTTGAGGGTCTCGTTCTGGATGGTGGTGATGCCGCCGATGCCGCTGGAGACCACCACGCCGATGTTGGAGCGATCCTCGGTCTCCAGGTCCAGGCCGCTGTTCTTCAGGGCTTCGCCAGCGGCAATGACGGCGAACTGGGTGAAGCGGTCCATCCGCCGGGCCTCCCGGCGCTCCAGGTAGTCCTCGGCGTTAAAGTCCTTGACCTCACCGGCCAGGTGGACCTTCTGGTTGGAGGTATCATACTGGGTGATGGTGTCGATGCCGCAGGTACCGGCCTTGGCGGCCTGCCAGGATTCCTCGGCGGTCTTGCCGATGGGGGTCAGCGCGCCCATGCCCGTGATGACAACACGTCTTTTATCCATACTATTCTATCCTTTCGGAACTCTCAGTTGATCCGCGTTTACACGGCCATGCCGCCGTCCACGCACAGGACCTGGCCGGTGATGTATCCGGCGTGTTCACTGGCGAAGAAGGCCACGGCCCGGGCCACGTCCTCCGGCTGACCCAGACGGGCCATGGGGATGGAGGCCAGCATAGCGGTGCGGGCGGCCTCGGGGAGGACGGCGGTCATATCGGTGTCGATGAAGCCGGGGGCCACCAGGTTCACGGTGACGTTGCGGCTGGCCAGCTCCTTGGCAATGGACTTGCTCATGCCGATGAGGCCTGCCTTGCTGGCGGCGTAGTTGGCCTGGCCGGGGTTGCCCCGCAGGCCCACGATGCTGCTCATGTTGATGATGCGGCCGTAGCGCTGCTTCATCATGGGGCGGTAGCAGGCCTTCATGCAGAGGAAGGCGCCCTTCAGGTTGGTGTCCACCACCGCGTCGAACTCCTCCTCCTTGATCTGGAGGGCCAGCTTATCCTTGGTGATGCCGGCGTTGTTAACCAGGATGTCGATGGACCCGAAGCGAGTAATGACCTCCTTCACCATAGCGTCCACCGCGGCGGCGTCAGCCACGTTGGCCTGGACGGCGAAAGACTCCACCCCCAGCTCCCGGCAGGCGGCGGCCACTTCCTCGGCGGCCTGGGCACTTCCCGCGTAGTTCACCGCCACATTGGCCCCCTGTCGGGCCAGTTCCAGGCACACGGCCCGGCCGATCCCCCGGCTGCCGCCGGTGACCAGGGCATTTCTTCCAGTCAGCTCCATTATGCTTCTCCTTTCAGCGCGGCGATGACGGCGTTCAGATCCTCCACCGTATCGATGGCGTAGGTCTTGGCGCCCTTGACGGTCTTGCGGACGAAGCCGGACAGGGTCTTGCCCGGGCCGATCTCCACAAAGGTGTCCACACCCTGATCGGCCATGGTGCGGATGGTGTCCTCCAGGTAGACGCTGGACTGGACCTGGCGCTCCAGCAGGGCGGGGATGGTATCCCCGTCGCCCATCACATCGCCCTTGCAGTTGAAGAGGACGGGGATGTTCATGGCCCGGAAGGAGATGGTCTTGAACTTCTCCCGCAGGGCATCCCCGGCGGGAGCCATCAGGGAGGTGTGGAAGGGGCCGCTGACCTTCAGGGGCACCACCCGGCGGGCACCAGCCTCCTTGGCCAGCTCTCCGGCCTTTTCCACGGCGGCGGCGTCGCCGGCGATGACCAGCTGGCCGGGACAGTTGTAGTTGGCGATCTCCACCACCCCCGCGTCGGAGGCGGCGGTGCAGGCGGCCTGGAGCTTCTCCCGGTCCAGGTTCAGCACCGCGGCCATGCCGCAGGGGCGACCGGACACGGCCTCGGCCATAGCCTTGCCCCGGAAGGCCACCAGGGAAATGGCGGTCATGGCGTCAAAGACCCCGGCGGCCTGGAGCGCGGAATACTCGCCCAGGCTCAGACCGGCAGCCATGGCGGGGCGGATACCCGCCTGGAGGAGGAGGGCGGTAACCCCGGCAGCGAAAGCCACCATACAGGGCTGGGTGTAGCGGGTGTCGGAGAGCTGCTCCTCGGGCCCCTCAAAGCACAGCTTCTTCAGGTCAAAGTCCACGGGAGCGGAGTCAAAGATCTCCCGGAACACCGGATAGGCCTCGTAGAAGTCCCGGCCCATGCCCACATGCTGGGAACCCTGGCCGGCGTATAAAAAGGCGAGTTTCATGTTGCGCTCCTTTTTCTCTGAAATTACAGGCTCAGGTTATCCAGGCACTCCTTGGCCTGGGCCTGAAGGTCCTCGAAGATGGCCCGCAGGGGGCGAATCTCGTGGAGCATGCCGGCCACCTGGCCGGCCATGAGGCTGCCGGTGCGAGTGTCACCGTCAAAAACAGCCCGGCGGAGAGAGCCCAGGGTGAACTTCTCCAGCTCCATCCGGTCGGCGCCCGCCTTCTCATGGGCAATGTAGTCCTTGGTCATCTGGTTCTTGATGACCCGGACGGGGGCGTTTACGGACCGGCCGGTGACCACGGTGGAGCGGTCGGAGGCCTTCAGGAGGGCCTGCTTGTAGTTCTCATGGATGGGGCACTCCTCGCTCACCAGCAGGCAGGTGCCCATCTGTACGCCGCAGGCGCCCAGGGCGTAGGCCGCCACCAGCTGGCGTCCGCTGGCGATGCCGCCGGCGGCGATGACGGGGATGCTCACCGCGTCGCACACCTGGGGCACCAGGGCCATAGTGGTGGTCTCACCCACGTGGCCGCCGCTCTCGGTGCCCTCGGCGATGATGCCGTCCACCCCGGCCTTGGCCATCATCTTGGCCAGGGACACGGCGGAGACCACCGGGAAGATCTTGGCGCCGGACTCTTTCCACATGGAGACGTACACGCCGGGGCTGCCCGCGCCGGTGGTGATGACGGAGACGTGCTCCTCAGCGGCGATCTTGGCCAGCTCGTCCACCTGGGGGTGCATGAGCATGATGTTCACGCCAAAGGGCTTGTCGGTGAGGGAGCGGCACTTGTGGATGTGCTCCCGGAACATCTCGGGGCTCATGCCGCCCGCGCCGATGATGCCCAGCGCGCCGGCGTTGGAGACGGCGGCGGCGAATTCACCGGTGGCGATATTGGCCATGCCGCCCTGGATGAAGGGGAACTCAGTCCCCAGCAGTTCGTTGAGTTTCATAGCAGTTCGTTCCTTTCCGCGGTTACCACTGGAACAGCGCGCCGCCCCAGGTGAGGCCCGCACCGAACCCGATACACATCACCCGCTGGCCCCGCTTCAGGAGACCGGCGGTGTTCATTTCATCCAGAGCGATGGGAATGCTGGCGGCGGAGGTGTTGCCGTAGCGCTCCATGTTCTGGTAAAACTTCTCGATAGGGGCGTGGAGGCGCTTGGCCGCCGTCTCGATGATGCGGCGGTTGGCCTGGTGGGGGACGATCCAGTCGATGTCGTCCAGCGTCAGGCCGGAGCGCTCCAGCAGCGCCTGGGCGCAGGTGGGGATGGTCTCCACGGCGAAGCGGTAGACCCCCTGGCCGTCCATGTGGATGGAGGCGGTCCCGGTGCCGAGTCCGTTGATCCATAAGATCTCCCAGTTGCCCCGGGAGCCCAGCGTGGCCTCCCAGAGCGCGCCCTCCTCCAGGCCCAGCACCGCCGCGCCCGCGCCGTCTCCGAAGAGGACGCAGGTGGAGCGGTCGGTCATATCCAGGACCCGGCTGAGCTGTTCACCGCCCACCAATAGGGCGTAGGGCCGTTTGCTCAGGGCCAGCAGGCCCCGGACGGTCTCCAGCCCGTAGAGGAAGCCGGTACATCCGGCGTTCAGGTCGAAGCAGGGCACATCCTCGGGGATGCCCAGGGCGGCCTGCACCATGCAGGCGTTGGAGGGGGCGGCGTGCTCGGGGGTGCAGGTGGCCACCACGCACACGCCGATGTCCTCCGGCCGCACACCGGCGCGCTCCACGGCCTGCCGGGCGGCTCCCACCGCCAGGTCCACGGCGCTCTCGCCGTCGCAGAAGTGGCGCTGGGCGATGCCGGTGCGGGTGCGGATCCACTCGTCGCTGGTGTCCACGATCTGGCTCAGGTCGTCGTTGGTGACGATCTTGCTGGGAACACAGCGGCCAGTGGAAATGAATTTGAGACCCATCATGTTCTGTCCTTTCGGGCCTCAACGGTGTAGCGCAGGCCCATGTCACGGAATTTCTGATAGCGGTGGGCGGCGGGCGAGCGCAGCTTCAGCAGGTGCTGCAGCTGGGTGTACACCGCCCGGTCCACCGCGGAAAAGACGGCGTCGGGGTTCTGGTGGGCGCCGCCCAGGGGTTCGGGGATGATCTGGTCGATGACGTCCAGCTCCAGAAGGTCGTCGGCGGTGAGCTTCATCACCTCGGCAGCCTCGCCGGAGCGGCTGGAGTCCTTCCACAGGATGGAGGCGAAGCCCTCCGGAGAGAGGACGGAGTACACGGCGTTCTCCAGCATCAGCACCTTGTTGGCCACGGCCAGCGCCAGCGCGCCGCCGCTGCCGCCCTCGCCAATGATGATGGTGATCACCGGCACGGTGAGGGAGCTCATCAGGGCCAGGCTGGAGGCGATGGCCTCACCCTGGCCGTGGGCCTCGGCCTCCAGGCCGGGGTAGGCGCCGGGGGTGTCCACAAAGGTGAGGATGGGCCGGTGGAACTGCTCGGCCTGCTTCATCAGGCGCTGGGCCTTGCGGTAGCCCTCCGGGGAGGGCATGCCGAAGTTACAGGCCATGTTCTCCTGCAAGTCCTTGCCCTTGCGGTGGCCGATGACGGTGATGGGCAGGCCGTGGTAGAAGCCCACGCCGCCCAGGATGCTGGGGTCCTCTCCACACAGCCGGTCGCCCTTGCACTCGAAAAAGTCGGTGATGAGGGCGTGAATGAAGTCGGCGGTGCCGGGGCGTCCGGCGTGGCGGGCCAGATAGACCTTGTCACCGGCGGACAGGTCCCGGCAGGCCTCCAGGAGCTCGGAGCGGTCCCGCACCAGCTGGGCATAGCGCAGGCGGGCAGCGCCCTCATCGCTGCCGGAGAGCTTCGCTATCTCAGCGTCGATGTCGGCGATCTTCTCTTCGATCTCACGAATCATGGAGCTTGCCTCCCTTCTGGTGGAGCCGGAGGAGCTGGGAGATCACGTCCCGCATGCGGCTGCGGGGGACGATCTGGTCCACGAAGCCGTGCTCCTCCAGGTATTCGGCGCTCTGGAAGCCCTCGGGGAGCTTCTGGCCGATGGTCTGCTCGATGACCCGGGGCCCGGCAAAGCCGATGAGGGCCCCCGGCTCAGCCAGGGTGTAGTCCCCCAGGGAGGCAAAGGAGGCCGTCACGCCACCGGTGGTGGGGTGGGTGAACACCGAGATGTACAGCCCTCCGCTGCTGCGGAAGCGGTCCAGGGCGGCGCTGGTCTTGGCCATCTGCATGAGGGACAAAATACCCTCCTGCATCCGGGCGCCGCCGCTGGCGGAAAAGATAATGAGGGGCAGCTTCTGCCGCATGGCGTACTCCACCGCCCGGGTGATCTTCTCGCCCACGGCGATACCCATGCTGCCCATGAGGAAGCTGCTGTCCAGGACGGCGGCCACCACGCTGCGGCCGTTGACCTTGCCCCGGGCGGTGACCACGCCCTCGGTGAGGCCGGTCTTGCGCCGCAGTCCGCTGAGCTTCTCCTCATAGCCGGGGAAGGTCAGCGGGTCGGTGGCGCAGAAGTGCTCGTCCAGCTCCTGGAAGGTGTGGGGGTCCAGCAGCATGGAAAGGCGCAGATAGGCCCCGATCTTGTGGTGATAGCCGCACTCGGGGCACACGTACAGGGCGCGGGCCAGGTCCCGCTTGGCCACCGCGGCCCCGCAGGAGGGGCACTGCTCAAAGACGCTGGCCTCGGGGCGCTTGACGCCCGCCTTTTCCCTTAAACCCCGCTGGCGCTTGAGCTGCTCCAGACGGGCACGGCGCTGTAAAAAGATGTGATTCACGGCAGTCTCCTTTCAACGCGCCTTACTGGTCGGAGAGTGACTGGCACTCCCAGCGCAACAGCTCTTCCTGATTCTGAGCCAGGAAGCCGGTGTCGTACTGGCCCCGGACAAAGTCGGGGTGGTGGAGGATCAGATGGCAGAAGTCGGCGGTGGTGGGGTAGCCGTCAATGACCAGCTCGGCCAGGCACCGGCGCATGCGCCGGATGGCCTCCAGCCGGGTGGGGGCATGGACGATCACCTTG